>DASUFG010000548.1:0-3024 GCA_036274715.1 Agriterribacter sp. | reverse complement strand
TGCCATTACACTGCAATTACAGGTACCCATATTTACGGGGTTTGCTGCAAATGCCAGGATTGCACAGGCCAACCTCTCCCTGCAACAAACCATTAACCAGCGTGAAAATTTGAAGAACAACATTAACAACGAAATTGATATTGCCAGGAATAATTTCAACACGGCTATTCTCACACTGGACTACCAAAGAAAGAATATGGAACTGGCAGAAAATGTATTCGAACAAACCAGAAAGAAATTTGAGGCGGGAACAGGCAATAATACCGAAATCATCCAGGCGCAAACCGATATGAAGGCGGCGCAAACCAATTATATAAATGCACTCTACGTTGCCATTATAGCAAAAGTGGATTATATCAAGGCAACCGGGAGACTGTAACAATTTTGTGTAAAACAATTCAAATGACTTATAAAAACAAGTATATGCAACACGTATTAAAAACTGCCTCTGTTATAACGGCAATGGTAGTGCTGGCGGCATGCGGCGGAACAAGCTCCAGAGAGGCCGGCAATAAGCCGCTGGCTGCAAAGAAAATGGAGCTGGAAAAATTGAAAGCCGAGCAAAAGGCGCTGAACGATAAAGTGGTATTGCTCGAAGAAGAGATTATCAAGCTTGACCCCTCGTCAAAAAAAGAAAATGCAAAACTGGTAGCCATCAGCCCGCTTACTACCGGCAGCTTTACGCACTATATTGACTTGCAGGGGCGCCTCGATGCGAATAACATTGCTTATGTAGCACCGCGGGGACAGGGCGGGGTAGTAAAAGCAGTATATGTGAAGCAGGGTGATGTTGTAAAAAAAGGCCAATTATTGCTGAAATTAGATGATGCAATAACTCAAACACAAATTGATCAGTTAAATACCCAACTGTCTTACGCGAAGGATCTTTTACAAAGACAGCAGAATTTGTGGGATCAGAAAATAGGCACGGAAGTGCAGTTGCTGAGCGCCAAAAATAACGTAACCAATATTGAAAAACAGATTGCCACAGCCAGGGAACAGGCATCCTTCTCTAATGTGTATGCGGAAATGAGTGGCGTGGCAGAAACTGTAAATATTAAAGTGGGCGAACTTTTTATGGGTGGTCAGCAAATACGCATTGTTAATACTAACGACTTGAAAGTAGTGGCACAGGTTCCTGAAAATTACCTCGAAAGCGTGAATGTAGGCAGCACCGTGGTCGTGAAATTACCTGAAGCAAATGATAAGACCATTACCACCAAAGTGTCGGTTGCTGGTAAATTGATTGATCCCAATAGCCGTTCTTTTTACATAGAGGCGAAAATGCCTGCCGACAGGTCGTTGAGACCCAACCAGATCGCACTGGTAAAAATCCAGGATTATACCGCCAGGGATGTAATTACCGCTTCCGTAAATACTTTACAGAATGATGATAAAGGAAAGTTTATTATGGTGGCAGAACAGGAAAATGGCAAATGGATCGCCCGCAAAAAGCCAGTTACCATTGGACGGTTATACGGTGATAAAGTAGAAATCAAGGATGGTTTACAAGCCGGTGAACAGCTCATAACTGATGGGTTCCAGGGCTTGTACGACGGACAACCCATCAGAACAACGGTGCTTTAGAACAATAAGCCATTACCAACAGCTACATTTTTTGTTGATACACAACAATACCATACTATGAGTGTTTTAGAAAATTTGACAGGTAAATTCAAGCAGTTTGGGCCCACTACCTGGAGTATAAAAAATAAAACGTCTATTTACCTCATGATGCTCTTTGTGAGCTTGATGGGGATCGTTCAGTTTGTTACCCTGCCCAAGGAACAGTTTCCGGATGTGGTTATCCCAACTGTATACATTCAAACCATATATGTAGGAAACTCTCCCAAGGATATAGAAAACCTGGTTACGCAGCCCATTGAGAAACAAATCAAGGCCATTACGGGAATTAAGATTCAAAAAACAACCAGCACGTCTGTGCAGGACTATTCTGCGATTATCGTAGAATTTAATACCGATGTGGAAATTGATGTGGCGGTACAGAAAGTGAAAGATGCCGTTGATAAGGCAAAGAAAGACCTCCCGACAGATCTCACTGAGGAACCAACCGTGATGGAAGTGAGTTTATCGGAGATTCCCATCATGTATGTAAACATGAGCGGCGATTATGATAATATGAAGCTGAAAAAATACGCCGATGACCTGCAGGATAAATTAGAAGAATTGTCACAAATCACGCGTGTAGATATTGTGGGCGCGCCTGAACGCGAGTTCCAGATCAATGTGGATAATTACCGGATGCGCAGTGCCAATATTACCTTTGATGATATTGCCAATGCAGTATCCCGCGAAAATATGGATATTTCAGGTGGTTTGCTGGAAGTAGGCAACACCAAAAGAACGATCCAGCTTAAGGGTCAGTTCCGTTCTGCCGCCGATATAGAAAGAGTGGTGGTAAGGAGTCCAACGGGAGCTTCTATTTACCTGAAAGACATCGCAAATATCATAGACACTACCAAGGACAGAGAGAGTTATGCCCGACTGGATGGTACAAATGTAATTACTCTCAATATTGTTAAACGTTCCGGTGAAAATCTTATTGAAACAGCCGAAGATGTAAAAAAGGTGGTGAAGGAAATGCAGGATTCTGAATTTCCAAAAGATCTCCAGATTGTAATGACCGGTGATCAAAGCAAGAATGCCAAACATTCTTTTGATGAGCTGGTGAATTCGATTGTGATTGGGTTTATACTCGTGTTGGTTATCCTGATGTTTTTTATGGGGGTTACCAATGCGTTCTTTGTGGCGCTTTCTGTTCCGCTGAGTATGTTTGTAGCCTTCCTGTTTTTACCGGTGGCAGATATTATTATCGGTGCAAACGTTACGCTGAACTTTATGGTGCTGTTTGCCTTGTTATTCGGACTGGGTATTATAGTAGATGATGCCATAGTGGTGATCGAAAATACACACCGGATTTTTGTGCAGGGCAAGGGCAAAATAACCGCTGAAAAGTCGGCGATGGCTGCGGCCGGTGAAGTATTTATTCCGGTACTGTCGGGA
>DASUFG010000547.1:0-5137 GCA_036274715.1 Agriterribacter sp. | reverse complement strand
CTGAAGCTTGCAGGCAGCGGTGACTCAACCACGGCCGTGCGACAGCGTGCCGCCGCCGTGCCAACCTTGAGAATTCGCCATGTGCCGGGATGCCGGAGCTGGTGGCGTCGTTTTGTTTTACACTTTAACATGGAACTGTGTATTGAGCAACTTTTCCGTTGTTTTTCATGCCGTTTCAATTGTTCGAAGGTTTTGAAATATCTTTCCAAAAATTACAATATGCTTAATTCATTTTGGGGCTCTTCGTTAGGAAGGTTAAGGTTAATAGCCATAACAGAGGGTATCTCTTACCTTGTTTTATTATTCATTGCCATGCCATTAAAGTATTTGGCAGATATGCCAATGGCGGTAAAATATACCGGCTGGATTCATGGAGTATTGTTTGTACTGTATATGGTGGCAATGCTCCAGGTGTGGATACGATACCGTTGGAAATTGGGTAAAGTGGTGTTGGCCTTTATTGCGTCACTGCTGCCATTCGGAACTTTTGTATTGGATCGTACCTTAAAACAGGAGCAACGCGCAATGGCTGAAGTTTAATAAGCTGCGAATGCGGCCATTTACGGCTTCTTTTTCTTATACTTTGTTTGAACCAACCCGTACGAATGGTCAATCCATTCTTTCAACAAACCCATTGTAATGGTTCCGTCCACAATGATCGTATTCCAGTGTTTTTTATTCATGTGATATCCCGGAAGCACGGTTGCATACATTTCCCTCAATTCTTCGGCTTTTTCGGGGTCGCATTTTACATTAAACCGTGGTTGTTCTGCATCCAGCGGTAATAACAGGAAGATTTTATTGTTCACTTTAAATACCAGTGTATCCGGACCGAAAGGAAGAGATTCTTCCACACCCGCTTTTAGTAAACAGTATTCCCTGATTTGTTCTATGTTCATGTTTTCTGTTTTTAGGAGCAAGCATTATTTTTAAGTAGTCCACTAACCGAACACAATGCGAAATACACCCAAAATTGATTATGCACAATTATTTATCTTTATCCCCCAATGGTTCTACGTGATATAATTTAGGTATAAACAAAACATCACCCAACTTGAAATATTTACAGATAGTAGATAAAACAGATATTAAAGAAACGATTAAGATCTTGCCTTTTCGGAAAGAAGTAAAAAAAACGACTCCCCATAAGCATAATAATTATTTTGAAATTGTTTATTTATCCAGCGGAAGCGGTTTTCATACCATTGATTCCCGTAGGTACCCTGTTTTGCCTCCCATTATATATTTCATCAGAAAAGAACAGGCGCATCATTTTGAATTGGAAGGTGAACCGGAAGGGTTTGTGATTATCATTAAGAAGGCCTTCATTGATAAAAGTCTTGATGATGAATTGAAATTGTTATTCACCAGGATCAGCACGCACAACTGCCTGAATGTTCCCAATAATTCAACCATTCATCAATTATTTGAATTGCTCACCAAAGAAAATGCAGTGCAAAATAAGAACAGTTTTTTTATCATTGAAGGTTTGTTAAAAGCATTGCTCGCAAAAGTGATTGATGTGGCAGAGCCCTTTTTGAATATTGCAGAACTGAAGTCAGATTTATATCAATCCTTTCTCGAACTCTTACATTCCAGGGATATCGTTAAAAACTCCGTACACTACTATGCTGAAAAGTTAAACACGTCTCCTCAAAATTTAAATACCATTTGCCGGAAAGCTGTAAATATGCCGGCGGCGGAGGTGCTGGCAGAATCCATTATTAGTGAAGCAAAACGCTTGTTGCATTATACCAATAAAACTGTTTCAGAAATAGCTTTTTCCCTCAATTTTACCGATGCTTCCAATTTTGTTAAATACTTCAAAAGAATTACCGGGCAAACACCGCAAACCTACCGGCAATCCAGTAATTAGTACCATAATTTATTCAAAGCTACCATAGTAGGTTGCTTTAACCTGCTCACTTTTGCGTAGGCGGTAGCAGCGCAGTAAATAGAATCAATGATTTTACTAGGCGTTCATTCGAAGGATTAGCCAAAAAAAAGTAATAAGTATATGGCATACAATACGAACAGCAGTAACCCACTTGAACATACTGCTAAAATAAAAGCTGATCTGTTAAATCTTACTGTTCATTTACGTGAGGATATCGAAAAGATTGATGATCCGTCAGCCAGGGCGCTTTTTGAAGTATCGGCGGAAGTGCTCATCGGTTTACAAAAGGCCTTCACTGATTTTGAGAAGAAGAATGAAAGGGCCTGGCGAGGTTAACGATTGGCACCCGGTTTTCTGGCCCATTTACTGGAAGTTTTGAAGTTTGCCTGGGGTGGATCGGTTTGACTTGTTGTAGTGACAAGGCTTGCATTCACGTCTTCTTTTAGCATTATGCCGGTTCTCGCTGCATAGAAGAAAGAAAAATTATTATTAATGAGCGTGTTGGCGATAGCCTTTGAACAGTAAAAGTATATATTCCCTGCATGTTCATTAATAAGGTTTATATAATTTTTGTGCAGGTTAAACTGCAAAATATACATATAGAAAATAATGTTACAATTACACAGGTTCGACTTTAATTGCCGTTCGTGGATTTACCCGCTTTTTGTTTTTTTACTTGTACTGGTTTGCCAAAGTGCATCCGCCCAGCAAATCAATCTTTCCATTAAGCAAACAATACAAAAAGTGCAGGATAATCTTCCGCAACTTGAGGCACTCCGGCAGGAGGCATTAGCCGTTGAACAAAATGTAGAGTTGGCGAAAAATACCTTAGTTCCGGACTTAACAGCAGGCTACCAGCTAAACACGGCAACATTCAATAACATAACCGGCATGAGCTATCCAGGCTTTTTGTTACCGATCAGCGGGCCGCCCTCAGTAAAAAATGAGCTGAATTTTGTTCCAGGTTCTGCCGCCGGGGCATTGATCAAATGGAACCCGCTTACGTTCGGTCAACGGTCTGCCGCCATGGAAAAAGCCACTGCGCAATTTAAACAGGCAAATGCGGCCTATAACGGGCAATTGTTTCAATACCAATACGATGCTATTAATACCTACCTGGACGCGGTATATTATACGCAGCTAATTAAAAGTTTACAGGCGGCTGTCGATCGAAATAATGCGGAACTCGGGCAATCATTGGTTTTGGCTAAAAATGGCTTGCGCCCAGGCATCGATACTGCACAGTTTCAATCGGCTATTGTACAGGCGGAAATAGACCTTCTGCAAACGGAGCGGGCTTACCAGCAGAAACTAATTGAATTGACCAGGTTAACCGCTATGGATAGTGCTGCTGAAAATATTTTATTAACCGATACTTTGATTGGTATTCCTGCAGGTATTACAGCCGACACCATTTCCTATATAGCGAGCCATCCTTACTACCAGGCGGTGGAATCTCACAAAAACACTACGGTAGCGGCACTAAAAGAGATTCAAAGATCATGGATACCGCAGTTGGATATTTGGGGTAATATATATGCCAGGGGGTCCGGTATAGATGCCATGGGCGAAATTAATAAACGGGATGGTTTTAATTTGTCGCGTACCAATGTTGGAGTGGGTTTACAACTCAGTTTCCCCATTTTACAATTTAGTAAAGTAAGTATTCAAAAGAAGCAGTATCAATCTTTATTAAAAGCAGATGGCGCCAGGCTGGAACAAGTGCAACTGGATATCGGTAAGCAAACCTCTGCTGCCTTGAGTCAGTATTTTCAGGATATGAAAATTGCCGCTAAATCGCCCACCTTATTAAAAGCAGCTAACGATGTATATAAAGGACTGAAATTAGGTTACGAAAGCGGTTTGATAGATTACACCAGGCTTGCACAGGCACAGTATGATCTGGTGAAAGCAGAAGTTAACGATGCCAATGCCCGGTTGCAGTTATGGCGGTCAATATTGGCAGTTGCCATTGCAAAAGGCAATTTGAATTTATTTACAGACCAATTGAAATGATAGTATGAAGCTAATAACAACGGCATTGCGGCATCCCATTACTATTTTGGTATCGGTTTTTGCCATTGGTTTTTTTTCCTGGTTGGCTATCCGTAATATGAAGATTGATATTTTTCCACGGTTAGGGTTACCCACTGTATATGTGGCGCAACCCTATGGAGGCTTGTCGCCCGAACAAATGGAAGGATTTGTAACTTCTTATTACGAATATCATTTTTTGTATATCACGGGTGTGAAATATGTGGATTCAAAATCTATCCAGGGAGCAACGCTTATTAAAATAGAATTTAACGAAGGCACAGACATGAGCCAGGCCATGGCCGAAGTGGTAGGGTATGTAAATCGTTCAAGGGCCTTTATGCCCCCGGGAACCGTTCCCCCTTTTATCACCCGTTTTGATGCGGGTAGTGTACCCGTGGGGCAACTCGTATTTAGCTCCGGAACACGCTCACTGGGTGAGATTTCTGACTTGGCCTTATTTAGGGTACGTCCTATGTTTTCAACACTGCCGGGTGTGTCTGCACCGCCGCCTTTTGGAGGCAATCAAAAGACGGTGCTGATTACCATTGATCCCGACAAAATTCGCAATTATCACTTTTCTCCCGAACAGGTAGTGGAATCTGTTGTGAAATCCAATATCATTAGTCCCGCGGGCAATGTGCGTATAGGCGACAGCACTTATATCACTCCTCAAAACAGTGTAATTGAAGGTTTACAGGATTTGCGGAATGTTCCGTTACAAATGGGTAGTGGGGCTGCAGTATATGTGAAAGACGTTGCAACCGTTAGTATGGGCGCTGATGTTACCAGTAGTTATGCTTTGGTTAACGGCAAACGTTCCGTATATATTCCGGTTACAAAACGTGCCGATGCATCAACCTGGGATGTGGTTCAGCGGGTAAAGGCGGCATTACCCGATATGCAGGCCTCCATTCCGGAAGATATTAAAGTATCTTACGAATTTGACCAGTCGGGCTACGTTATCAACTCACTTAAAAACCTGTTATTTGAAGGGGGACTGGGTGCCATGCTTACCGGTTTAATGGTATTGCTGTTTTTGGGAGACCGGCGTGGCGCTCTGATAGTCATCATGACCATCCCTCTCGCCCTGTTGGCATCGGCAACTTTTTTGTACCTGTTTGGGCAAACGATCAATATTCTTACATTGGGAGGGTTGGCTTTGTCCGTGGGTATACTGGTGGATGAGGCAACCGTAACGATTGA
>DASUFG010000546.1:0-8198 GCA_036274715.1 Agriterribacter sp. | reverse complement strand
CACCAGGTGAGTACAACCGGAACCGAACGCAGCTACTCAAGTACTAATTATATTACCCTTGGCGCCATTATTGAAGCAGCAACCGGAATACCTGTTGAACAGCATTACCGGAAAAGATTTTTTGAACCACTTCATCTGCGTTCTATGTTTCTCGGTGGAAGAGAACCTTTGTGGCCGGGTGATACGCTGGCCTCGCCTCACGATAACCTCAGCCCTTTCAATCCAGTTTTTCAATTAACAGGGCAGCCAACTTTTCCGAACGCCTATACCAATATTTCGGCATTCCCCTTTACAGGAATTGTATCGCTGGCCTTTACGGGCGGTGGCCTCGTTTGTAATGCTTCCGATTTGGCCAACTGGGGCAACGCATTGTTTGGAGGAAGGGCAACCAGTTGGTCAACACTTCAAACGATGTTACATTCCATTTCACCCACGCCGGATGAGGATGGCCTTTATTTGGGTTATGGCATTTTCAGAACAACAAAAATCAGTGAAACTGATGTTTTTATAGGTCACAATGGGCGTGCCCCCGGCTATCGCTCCATAATGTTTTATCAACCGGATAAAAAAATGACGATAGCTATTCTGTGCAATTATTACGGAGCTGACCTTTATGAGGTTGCCAAAGCGCTGTATGAATCTATGCCAGAATTTAGCTGCGGGAATAAATACAAAAAGGAAGATAAGATTGTTATTTGCTACAAAGGTCATAGTATTTGTGTGAACCGAATTGCAGCGGCGCTTCTTCTTAAACGCGGCGCATGGCTTGGCGGCTGCGAACAGCAAACCCCAAAGCCACCAAATTTCGACCCAAAATGGCACGAAAACGTGTCCAACCCTGGTAAATCTGGACTAACCATATTTCCAAACCCAGCTTCTAACGGTACAACCGTATCATTCAGGCTGGCAAAACCAGGCATGGTCAGTGCGTCGCTCTACGATATTAATGGAAAGTTCGTTTTGTCCATTTTTAGTGGTAAAACTGAAAAAGGCATATTACAACAAGTGAAAATAAACACCACCAATCTTCCTGCAGGCACCTACATCGTGCGCCTGCAAACGCAGGAAGAGGTCAAACAACAAAAGCTTGTATTGAGAAGATAATTTAAAAATTATTGCGTGCATCGAACGTAGGTATGGGGCTTGCAATAGCAGGCCCCAACCCGGTAACTGGATAAAAAGGCAAATGTTGGTGGGGTTGCGAGATAGGGGTTTATACAATAGACTGTGATGTGCAAAACGGAGCATTGACGTCCTTAAAGATTGTACAAGGATGCGCCTGCGCAGGCAGGCATCAATTATGAAAACGTCACTGAAAAAAAATAAGATCAACGGCGATCTGGCATCGTTCCAATAATTTACCGATAAATTCATCTAATAATTAAGATTAATGTGTTATAACCAGTGCTGCTTGAGGGAAAACGCATAAAAAGAATATCTTTTCTACTGTCTCTTACGTAAAGTGGTCTGGGAACTTTACCGTACCGGTCACTCTATGCTTAAATACCTCCCTTTTACATAGTATAATGCCGCGGCAAATCTCTCTCTCCCATATCTTTATATTCCAATTCATCTGTAACATGAAATATTTTAAACTGCCATTTTTGCTGCTTGCAGCATTTACCCCTTTTATATCCTGTAAACAATTGGCGCAGGACGCCAAAAAAGGCGATATCGCTTCGATAGGCATTACATGGGAACTGATCAGCAATTTCAATGATACGGCGAACAGTTATACAGCTCGCCTAACCTTGGTCAATAAAAAAGAACAAACCCTGACCGATAACAATTGGGCATTGTTTTTTTCTATAGCGCCCAGCGATATACTACACTACGAAAAACCACAACCCGCTACGCTGGAACATATAAATGGCGACTGGTACAAGTTATCACCCAATCCAGGCTTTTCACTTGCGGCCGGCGATTCTATTGATGTCTATTATAAAGCGGCCGGGGCGGTAATCAAAGAGTCCGATGCTCCGTTGGGTGTGTATATTGTATTTTATAATCAAAAAGGGGAAGAAGAGCGTATTGCAAAAATTGAAGATCGGAGGATAATCCCATTTACCCGCAAAGAGCAATTATTGCGTGGCGTGAATGATAAAGAAATGGCGGCATCACCCGCAAAAACCTATTGGGAAAATAAGGACTTAACGCTGCTGCAGCCCGATCAACTTTTACCCATTATTCCTACACCTTTACATTTTTCTAAAACCAATGGTAGTTATTCCCTTGCCAGCAACTCCATTAGTTATGCTCCTGCTCTTAAAAATGAAGCGGATATATTATCGGCCAAGCTGGAAGAAATCACGGGAAAGAACTTTCCCGTGTCTGAAAGCGCAGCTTCCGGTAAAGGTATCTACCTGTCCATCGATACTTCCGTCAACCAGGAGCATAAAGCAGAATCGTACCGGTTAAGCATCAACGAAAATGGTATAGCCATTACCGGTTATGATGCCGCGGGTGTTTTTTATGGAGTTCAGAGCCTGCTCGCCCTGGTTCCGGCAAATTCGTATCCCGATAAAAGCGAAGCACTCCGTTTCCCCTTTGTATCCATTGACGATGCTCCCCGGTTTGGGTTTCGAAGTGTACACGTTGACGTGAGCCGTAATTTCCAGGAAAAGCAAACCATTTTCAGGATATTGGATGCGATGGCCCAGTATAAACTGAATCATTTTTTATTATATACTTCTGAAGATGAAGGATGGCGGGTTGAAATTCCGGGGTTGCCCGAACTTACATCGGTAGGGGCACAACGTTCGCACATTAGCAGCAAAGACGCCCCCGCACTTCACCCGGCATATGGTTCAGGCCCCTTTGCCTACGACCAGGGGTTTTACGGAAGCGGGTTTTACACCCGGAAAGATTTTATTGAAATACTGGAATACGCTAAAAAACGACACATCAAAGTTATTCCGGAACTGAACTTTCCGGGGCATGCCCGTGCCGCCATTAAATCCATGGAAGCCCGCTACCAGCGCTTAATGAAAGAAGGCAAAGAAGCGGAGGCCAATGAATACCGTTTGGTTGACCCGGCAGACAAATCGGTTTATATGTCGGCGCAAATGTATTCTGATAACGTGGTGAATGTGGCCCGTGAATCTACCTATCGCTTTTATGAAAAGGTGGTGGATGAGTTTGATAAGATGTATAAAGAGGCTGGCCTAAAAATGGATGTAATTCATGCCGGCGGTGACGAAGTAGCCGAAGGTGCCTGGACAAAATCTCCTGAAGCGCTCGAACTGTTAAGCAAACATCCGGAAGTAAAAGACCCCAAAAACCTGCAAACTTATTTTTTCCGTGAACTGGTAAAAAGAATGGCGAAACGAAACCTGGAAGTACATGGCTGGGAAGAAGTGGCACTCCTGAAAGATTCAACAGGTAAATATATACCCAATCCCGAATTTGCTGGTAAAAAAGTGGTGCCTTATATATGGAATAACCTGTTTGATTACCCCGACCTGGGTTATAAATTAGCCAACGCAGGCTATCCTATCGTACTTTGCAATGTTTCTAATTTTTATTTCGACCTGGCGTATAATAATGATCCTAAGGAGCCGGGACTATATTGGGCTGGATTTATCGACACCAAAAACGCGTGGGCGTTCGCACCGTTTACGATGTTTAACACTACGCCAAAAAGTGCCATGGGTGACAAACTGGATTGGGACAATCCGAACAGCCCATGGGAAAAGCTTAAACCAGGAGCGAAAAAAAATATTATTGGCGTGGAAGCCCAGCTCTGGAGTGAAACCATAAAGGGACGTGATATGATTGAGTACTATATGCTTCCGAAATTGATTGGCTTCTCCGAAAGCGCCTGGTCGCCCGAAAGGAAATGGGAAACAGAAGCCAACCATGATGAACGGCTAAAAGATATTGATAAAGGCTGGAACCAGTTTGCCAATACCATTGCGCAAAAAGAATTTCCGAGGCTTGCCCGCACCAACGGAGGATATGCATACCGCGTTCCACCTGCAGGTGTGCTTGTAGAAAACGGAATGGCAAAGGCCAATGTGGCACTGCCGGGTATTGAAATACATTATACCACCGATGGTTCCGAGCCCACTCAAAAATCGCCGGTATATTCCGCTCCCGTTCCTGCTACAGGTACACTTACATTTAAAACATTCGACGCATCGGGCAAATCGGGCAGAACGGTTATTGTGAATCACCCGTTGGCACAGAAACTGAACTAAAAAAGGCCGATGAGGTTTGCGGTTCGGCAAATCTTATCGGCTCTTCACCTCCTGCATATCAAGATATTGGACCAATGCCGGATTTTCAGGCGTGAGCGTAAAATAAATTTCGATAGTGGCTTTTTCACATTCTACCTTAAAGCTGCCTCTTAATTGATTTTCTGGCACTAATTCGCCAACATGCTTAATTTTTCCTGCTCTCCCAAATATATCCTGCGACTGCTTCTTTCTGCTTTCCAAAGAATGATCCGGGAAAAAATTAACGGCAAAAATTTCGCTCTCATCGGCGTATTTCCAATCGGGCAACAGTTTCATCAACTGTTCCTTGCGCTGCTGCAATATTTTAGAAACCGGTAGCTGGCGGGGTTGAAGATTTGCAGTATTAACCAAAGTATCCATCACCGCCCAGTTAATATCGCCCATACGCGCATAAGTGAGGTTACCAAAAACCACTACCCCTATTCCGTATTCAGGCAGTATCCACCATTGACTGCCGAAACCGGGGAGCCCGCCGGTATGTCCTGCATATTTGCGGCCATTGCAATCTTGCCCAATGCGTAACCCATACCCATAACTGCTTACCATGGCGCATTTTCTACCATCAGGATATTGAAATGCAGCATCCAGGTTACTAAACGCCCAGGGTTGCTGCATTTCCCGAACCGAACTTCGTTTAACCGGCCCCGTATCTTCGTCGTTACGTGCCGGCCATGCAGACATTTGAAAACTCATGTATTTGCTAAAATCTTCAATAGAGGTGAGCAGCCCGCCCATTGCCCCATACACGCCATCGTGAAGAAGCGCTTCTTCCTTCCAGGCATTGTCGTTCCAGCGGTAACCGTGTGCCAGTAATTGGGGTGGGGCTGCCGTGTATTCCCATATGGTATGATCCATTCCCAGTGGCTTAAGGATGTTTTCAGTGATGTATTGTTGATATGGTTTGCCCGATACCCTGGCAATAATTTCCCCTAGTAGTGCAAAGCCCAAATTGCTGTATTCATAACTTACGCCCGGCACATTAGAAAAAGAAATACCCTTATTGATCATCTCCATAAATACAACATCGGTAATATCCAGCTGCCTGTCGCCCCAGGGATTATCTTCAGGGAAGCCTGCCGTATGTGTTACCAGGTTGCGGATTGTAATTGGTGCCGCATCTTTAGTAAGCAATGCCACATTCTTGAATGCGGGAAGATAGTTGTATATAGGTTCGTCGAGACTCAACTTACCTTCATCTCTTAATTTTAGTATAGCCAAAGCGGTAAAACTCTTCGACATGGAAGCGATACGGAATAAAGATTTGGAACTAACGGGAGTTTTTTGCGCGATGTTGGTAAAACCGGAATTCCCGGTATACAGCAATTGATCATCCACTACAATACCAAATGCCATTCCTGGAAAATTCTTCTTCGTGGCATACTCCTTATACATTTTTTCAATAGCCGGTAAAAGCGATTTGATTTTTTCAACCCTCGAATCATCCTTAAAAACCGGGGGTTGATAGGTTGTAAAATTGGAAGCGGGAGCCGGTTGCTGGGCTTGTATGAACCCCCAGCAAAAAAGGAGAAATAGGAATAGGTATCTTGATATCAAAAAATGTAAGCGCATAGATCTGAGTTTCAACTAATATACAGGATAATTTTGGGTAAGAACCGGAAAAGAAACACCCAACAACAAACAGCAAGTTGCAAATAAACTCCAATTCAGAATTGGAAAGGAAAGCGGAAATGCTTTGACAATAAACCAAAAACCTCAAACTACAAACTGCATTTCCCCATCTCAAATCGCAATTTCAAATCTCAAATTTGAAAGTTTACCTTTGCCACGATTTTTTTATTATGAAACTATTAATGGTATGCCTCGGTAATATATGCCGGAGCCCGATGGCCGAGGGCATTATGAAACAGAAAATAAAGCAAAACGGTTTACCATGGCAGGTAGATAGTGCCGGCACCAATGGTTACCATGCAGGTGAACCACCCCATCGCTTATCGCAAAAGGTGGCGGCCATGCACGGCATTGATATCAGTAAACAAAAAGCAAGAGATTTAGTACCGGAAGATTTTGAAATCTTCGATCATATTTATGCCATGGCAGGTGATGTAATCAGTGAGGTTCAGTTCATCGCCGGGAAAAAATTTGATAGTGAAAAGATAAGCCTGTTGATGGATGAAGTGCATCCGGGAAAAAACAGGGATGTGCCCGATCCCTGGTATGGACCCGAGGCTGGCTATCACCAGGTTTTTGAGATGATCGATAAAGCCTGCGATAAGATCATAAGCAACCATACCGTACAAAAACAAAATAATATAAATACCCCATAATACCGAGCATGAGCAAGCCCTCACTTCCCCAAGGCACGAGAGATTTTGGAGCGGATACTGTGCGCAAAAGAAACTATATCATCAATACTATAAAAAAGGTATTTGAGCTGTATGGTTTTGAGCCATTGGAAACACCTGCCATGGAAAACCTGGATACACTCATGGGGAAATATGGTGAGGAAGGGGATAAATTGATTTTTAAAATACTCAACAACGGATTGAATGATCCTAAAAACTCTGACAAAGCCAAAATTGCTTTCGCCAATGTGCTCCAGGGGAAAAACGACAAAAACCTCACAGAACGAGCGTTAAAATATGATCTCACTATTCCGTTTGCGAGATATGTAGCCATGCACCACGGGCAACTCACGTTTCCGTTTAAACGCTACCAGGTACAACCGGTATGGCGCGCAGACCGTCCGCAGAAAGGGCGCTACCGGGAATTTTACCAATGCGATGCGGATGTGGTGGGCAGCACTTCCTTATTGAATGAAGTAGAACTCACAAACATGTATGACACTGTTTTTAATGAGCTTGGGGTTGAAGTGGAAATAAAAATAAACAACAGGAAAATACTGGCAGCACTGGCCGAACTTTGCGGCGGTGCCGATAAAATGACTGACATTACTATCGCCATTGACAAGCTGGATAAAATAGGTATTGAGAAAGTGGCGGAAGAATTAGTACAGCGTGGGTTGGATGCTGACCAGGTTGTAACCGTGCGTCAATATCTTGAAATCACAGGAGAGAGCCATGAAAAATTAAATAAGATCAAACAGGTTTTCGCCAATAGCAAAACAGGTTTGAAGGGAATAGAGGAGTTGGAATTTATTTTGAACCACCAGGCATCACTATCCGGCAAAAACGGTATGGTGATTGATCTAACCCTTGCACGCGGTTTGAACTATTATACCGGAACCATTTTTGAAGTAAAAGCAAAGAGCGTGGAAATGGGCAGCATTGGTGGCGGCGGAAGGTATGACGACCTTACCGGCTTATTTGGCGTACCCAATATTCCGGGTGTTGGTATTTCATTTGGGGTAGACCGGATTTATGATGTTTTGGAAGAACTGAAATTGTTTCCCCGGGAAGTACACACCGGCTCACAGGTTTTGTTTTTTAACCTGGGCGAGGCGGAAAGTATGAAAGCGTTTGAATGCTTACAACTACTGAGAAATAAAGGTATTTCCGGAGAACTTTACCACGAACCGGCAAAGTTTGACAAACAGTTTAAATACGCCGAAAGAAAGAACATTGCCTGGGTAATTATGATTGGCAGCCGGGAATTGGAAAACAATACCTGCAATATTAAAAAACTTGCCACGGGAGAGCAATCTACTGTAGCGCTGGACCAACTCGCAAATATGCAATTCTGACAAGTGATTATATTTGCTGACAGCAATGCTTCGCACTCTGAAAGACTATTTTGTGCACCGTTAATTTTTCCGATCTCAATGCACCGCTTACGGCGAACTGTTTCAACGTTTCTATTTTAGCAAAATTCGATCATCGTATTACGCTTCGCAATGACGCTCTCTTATTAAGCTTCATATTCGTGAGTTTTGCTACTCTAGTGATGAAGGTTTTAACTAAACGACTTGAATTACAATTTTAACTATATGATATTTTTTTTGAAAACTCTCATGCTTTATCATCATGTGGCAATATTTTCTCA
>DASUFG010000545.1:0-6675 GCA_036274715.1 Agriterribacter sp. | reverse complement strand
GGACACCATACCCGGCGAAGGTGAAGAACAATTGCAAAACTATGCGCTGCTTATGGAAAAGAGCATCATGAGCGCCTTCCCTACGCAGCATGTGGCGGCCAATATTGTAAAAAGTGATCAGTATCAAAATACGGAATTGCCTAAGTTTTTTGAAATTGCCCCGGACTTTTCATTTAACGGAACAAACATTGCATCTTACGTAAATAAACTCAACGGCAAAATTTCCAACAAGGCTGCTGTTATAAAAGATCTTTCCAAATTACAGCGTCTGTTTTACCTGGCGCCTGTCCATGACCGATATAACGTGATGGACGTGCTTGATAAAGAAGGTCTGGGCTCCGCTTTGCAGATAAGGCAGTTTGGAAAAAATGCGTTCCTCAACATATTTGGGAAAAAACTCGGCAATAATTTTTTGGCGGCACTGGTATTCAATAAAGCTTCGGCCATTAGCGCCACTACCATGAACCTTGCGCTTCAGTACAACGATCTTGGCAGTAATATACTTCCTTATGTGTTGCAGGGAAAGAAAGGGAAAAATAAAAAGTCTGATGAATTAGATCTGCCTGATCTAAGCAGCCTATTCGGGGCGCAAAGCTTTTGTTCCTGCGAATATTGCCGGTCTGTTTACAGCGCAGCCGCTTATTTTGTTGATCTTTTATCATTCCTCAAGGAAACCTATCAAATAGATACCGCAGCATCAACTGATGACGATATTGTGTATGTAGAAATATCACCGAATGTTTTTGTAAATGGATTGGAACTTTTGTTTAACCGCCGTTCCGACCTCGGTGATATTTTGCTGAACTGCGAAAATACGAATACCGTCATCCCCTATCTCGATATTGTGATTGAGGTTTTGGAAAATGCGGTATTGAATGCTTCAGAAGCTTATCAAACCACCAGCACGTCAGATGAATTAAAGGCAAACCCCGAACATATAAAGACCGAAGTATATGACGAGCACCTGGCAAAAGAAATTTTTCCTTTTACCCAACCTTTCAATCTTTGGAATGAAGAAGGCCATGTTTATATGGAACACCTCGGCATTCTCCGATACGAAATGATGGAGACGTTTCAGTTTCGCGGTAATGCAAATGAACCGGATGATCAATCGAAACATGCTGTGCAATTAAACCTTACAGCAAACGGTAAAAGTATTATCACCGGAAAAACGGTGATTGGCACTACAACCTATACCACAAAAGATTTCTGGGGCATGACGGCGCCGAACTGGATTGAGAGGCTTAGCAAAGTGAGAAAATTTATTGACAAAGTTGCCATCTCTTACGAGCAGCTCCTGGAGTTTCTGCAATTGAAGTTCGTGAATGCGACCGGTACCATCAAAGTGCAATTTGCCCCCGATGCTCCTTGTGATATTGACCAGGCTGTGTTGGCTTACTGGGATGACAACTCGCAAAGCTTTACTTCACAATCCATTCATGAAAAGGCTTTTATCAGGACACATTGTTTTTTCAGGCTACTTGAAAAAACGCCCTGGACAATTTTTGAACTGGGTCGCATCATGGATTCGCTGGGTGTGCAGAATATCAAAGAACAATTTATAGAGCAGGCAGCAATCCTTCTTCAATTGCAATCGAAGTTTAAGAAGGAGCCTTTGGAAATATTAAGCTGGTGGGCAGATTTGAATACCCAATCTGATGAAAACAATCCTGATGACCGCTCTTTTTATGCACGCCATTTTTTAAATAAAGCAGTATTTGATCCAAAAGAGATTAATGAGGAATCATTTGTATTTGCTTTGAATGACGATGGAACCGAACTTAAAAACCCCGGCAACCATATCGGTGAATACCTGAATGAAATTGAGGCTGCATTAAACATCACTTCATCCGATTTATTATTACTTGCAGAAACATTGGTTACATCTGGCGGAGAAATTGATGATGCACTTACGCGAAAAAATCTCTCACAATTATTCCGCATCGTTTCTCTTTGTAAAACCTTGCGTATCTCAATAACCGAATATCTTATAGCAAAAGATTTTATTGCTGCAGATCCATTTAATGCTGATAAGGCAACGGAATTGTTGTCTTTTATTGACCAGGTGGAACAGGTAAAACGGTCTGGTTTTATATTTAATGAATTACAATATCTATTACTTGATCAATACAATTCTGCAGAAGGAATTGCGCCAACCGAAGACAGGATTATCACTTTATTTACTTCGCTGCAGGAAGGCCTGCAAAAGATAAAAGCAGAACTTGAAGTACCGGTAGATGAAAATGGAATGCCCGTCGATCCCACAGGGGCGTTGTGCAAACAAAAAGCATCAATGCTCCTGGAAGAAGAAGGTATTGGGTATGTTGTTTCTATTGCAGAATCAGCAAGTCCGCTAACACCTGAGCAGGAGACGAATGCCCCAACTTATTTATTTTTCCTTGACGCGAATCAGTTGATTGTCGATTTTGCAACCGCTGCATACAGCGGCATGGAAGCTCGGTACGCTTATATTCTGCAGAGACTAACTACCTACCTCGTTGTCACACAAAGCCGCAGTTTTATTATCCAGGCACAGTCTACCGACCTGTCAGTTGATCTTGATATGGGGGAATTGTTATTGACCCAATTGGTTTATTCAACCGGCTCTGTTCACGATCCAAATAACCCAATATTTGCCATCGAAGATTTTTTAGACCCGTTGTTTGCATATGATATGTTGGAAGAAGGAGAGAAGTTCGATCTGGATAAATTCAGTATTCAAAAAAACACTTATTTGGTTTTGTATAAATCAGCCTTAGTCTCCAATAAATTTAATCTTACTGCGGAAGAAGCAAGCTGGACATTTAGTAATGGATCTGCCATTGGCTGGCTCGATTTGAATGCTATCACCGGAACGCCTGACGCTGTATTTTCGAGCTGGCTTAAAATGGAAAACTTCTTCTACATGCGTTCTCGGTTTGCGGAAGGCAACACTACTTTCTTTGAACTGATGGAGTATGCTGCTACTCCTTCTTTAATAGAAGATATGGAAACCGGTTACGAAGAAGCCGTGGATGACTTTATTGCCACTTCATCTGAATGGACGGATGCTGACAAAGACTTTTTAATCTTTCTGAGTTTGTTATCGGAGGTTACGGGCTGGGAAACTGATTCATTATTTTACCTGTGCAGTTCAGAAGCCTATATGCTCAATTTTGTAGACTTCAAAGATGAACAGGCTTTCTACCAGTTGATGAAATGTTTTGATGTGCTGAATACCCTTGGTGCTTCGGCAGTTGATTCATGGGAATGGATGGCTGTGGATTTATCTGCCGAAAATTCTGCCAACATCAAACAAACCGCTAAAGCCAAATACAGTGAAACGGAATGGCTGAAGGTGGCAGCGCCTTTGCGGGATGTGCTTCGCGAAAAACAACGTGATGCGCTAAATGCTTACTTAATACAAAACCGCGGTTTTGAAGATGAGGATGCGCTGTACGCATTTTATTTGCTGGATGTGGAAACCAGTGCCTGCACTATGTCTTCACGCATTGTACTGGCCAATAGTTCCGTACAGCTTTTTATACAACGCCACCTGATGAACCTTGAAGCAGAAACGCTCGACCTTGATGCCGATCGTTGGGAATGGATGAAAAACTACCGGGTATGGGAAGCCAACAGAAAAGTATTTCTATATCCTGAAAACTGGATCGAACCTGATTTACGTTTGACGAAATCTGAGTTTTTTACCGACTTGCAAAATGCCTTATTGCAAAATGATGTAACTGCGGATTTGGTAGAAACTTCCATAAAAGATTATCTCGAAAAATTAGATGAGATATCCAATATTGAAGTATGCGGCACGTATCACCAGTATGAGGAGGGTGATGGAATAACCGTTGATACCATTGATGTGCTGCATGTATTTGGTAAAACAAGCGGCGTGCCCAACGAGTATTATTACAGAACTTATGTTGATAATAATTATTGGACACCATGGACGAAAGTGAATCTCGATATTCAGGACGAGCATCTACTTCCTATAGTGTTGAACAACAGGTTATACCTTTTTTGGCCCGAATTTATTGCTACCACTGAAAGTGTAATTGATATTTTAACGAGGGATTTGGTAACGAACGTTACCGGCGACCCGGACTTTGAAGCGACTATTAACTATTATGATATAAATCTTGCTTACAGTGAATATAAAGATGGCAATTGGCTTGCAAAAAAAATCTCAAAAGAGAAAATTAATTCTAACCGTATTCTCGTTGCAACGGATCTGATAAACGGCTATGCAACGGATGACGTGTTGCCATCCATTTGCTTTCATACCGAACAAAAAGAAAACTGGCTGGAGATTGAATGCATACAAAAAATTGATTACCAGGCCGCAGACCTTATCATCTGGGGTATTCAGGGAAGGTTTACATTTCTTTACGACAAAAAAGAAGTGATTATAAACGAAGACGACGGTGTAGAAACGTTAATGGAGCCGCCAGGGACAGCAATATATTTTAATTCTTTCAGGGAAATAAATTCATCCAAACTGCAACTAATTACAGCGGATGTAGATGCCAACAACAATTATTTAAGTAACGAAAACTACGTTGAAGTATTAGAGGGAACGCCAGGTACTTTTCGCTTACCAATGCCTCATCAATATAATGAGTTTGTTTCGCAGGATAATTTCTTTTATGGAGATGATTACCGCAATTTCTTTGTAAAACCTTATCATTCTTTTACAAAATACACGGATGACCTGCATCCCACATATTCGTCGGACGAAACAAGCTTTTCCCTCGATCATTATTTGAACGAAGCGGATATAGCGGTGGGCACCTTTCATGAAACAACTTACGACACCCATGGAATAGAAGAAGTAATTTTTGACAGCGGGCCTTTAGATCAGATTGATCCTATTCCGCCGCACAGTATAGGGAGAAATACTACCATGAGTGTAAGAAAAAAAGCGATTATCCAAAAAAAATCATCAGTTCAATTGCTCAGTAAAACCACCAATCCTGTTCTGGATGGGAATATAATGAATGAGCAGGTAGGGCAACTTCAATACGCGGGCAGTAAAAAATACCGTTTCCATAATTTTTATCACCCTTATATCAACGACTTTATTAAAACACTTAACCTTGATGGAGTGGAAGATGTATTAACCCGTGAAATGCAGCAGCAACTAATGGAGTACTTTGATGATCTTTATCTTCCAACAGAAAATGTACACACGGACTATCCTGTAAAAGAAGTTGACTTTTCTCCGGAAGGCGCCATGTCTTTTTACAACTGGGAATTGTTCTTCCATATACCTATGTTGATTGCAGAACGATTAAGTAACAACCAGCAATTTGAAGATGCACAAAAATGGTATCACTTTATTTTTAATCCGCTTGATCGGTCATCGGAAGCATCGCCCAATAAATTCTGGCAGTTCAAACCATTTTTTGAATTGTATGGCGAAGGCGAGGGCGCAGCAGAAGATTCTATTTATAATCTTTTGTATGCACTAAGCTATACAGGAACCGATGCTGATACGTTAAACAAAAAGGCCGAAGTGGAACAGCAGATTGATATATGGCTGGCCAGTCCATTTGATCCGCATGCCATCGCTGCATTACGGCCCGTTGCCTATATGAAATCAATCGTAATGAAATATATAGACAACCTGGTAGCCTGGGGCGATTTTAAATTTCAGCAAGACACGATTGAATCCATCAACGAAGCTACACAGGTATATATCCTCGCTGCGCAAATATTGGGCAGACGGCCAGAGCTAATTCCTGTAGAAGAAACAGAAGTACGCAGCTATAATGACCTTATTGACGAAGCAGGAACGCTTGATTCTTTTTCCAATGCATTAGTAACGATGGAAAATTTTTACAACAGCGAATCGCTATCCGTAAGTTCTTCTGCAGAGGCGGAACTCCTGCCCAAAAGCCTTTATTTCTGTATTCCCAACAATCCAAATTTACTGGCTTATTGGGATACGGTGGAAGACCGGTTATTCAAGATTCGCCATTGTATGAATATTGAAGGCGTGGTGCGGCAGCTTCCTTTGTTCCAGCCTCCCATTGATCCGGGATTATTAGTGAAAGCCCGTGCCGCCGGTTTAAGCATTGGCAGTGTATTAAATGATTTGTATGCGCCGTTACCAAATTACCGCTATAGAGTAATGGTGCAAAAAGCCATTGAGTTTTGCGCCGATGTAAAAGTGTTGGGCAACACTTTATTAAGTGTTCTTGAAAAGAAAGACGCAGAAGAAATGGCTTTATTAAGAGCAGGGCACGAACTGAAATTGCTGCAGGCAATGAGCGATACAAAGAAAATGCAACTCGATGAAGCAAAAGAAAATCTTTCGGCTTTGCAGGCAACGCGAAAAATTACCGAGGCGAGATATGATTATTATGTGAATATTGAAAAAATCAACACGAAGGAACAACTTTATCTGGACAAGCTGGAGGAAAGCAGAAATCAACAGAAAACAGCCGAGAAATATGAGATGGGGGCATCCATCCAACATACTATACCGGATGCAAGCGCATCAATCACGGCTGGCGTTCCGCCGAAAGTTAGCATTGGCGCTTCTTTTGGAGGTTCTAACCTGGGAGCCGTTGCCAGTGCAATCGCCGCCGCCCATAGAAATAAATCCGGTCGATTTTCCTACGAGGCAAATAAGGCATCCATATTAGCCGGTTACAACCGCCGCTGGGACGATTGGAAGCT
>DASUFG010000544.1:0-5077 GCA_036274715.1 Agriterribacter sp. | reverse complement strand
TATATACACTAAACTGACAAAATTATGATCCCATCTTGTAATCGTTTTCGTGTAAAGCGAAGAGAACTATCCCGGACGATCAGGATTATGAAATTTACTGCGTTTTTGATTCTCTCGGTATGCCTGAGAGTCAATGGAGAGGTTCATGCGCAGGGAATTAATCTTTCGCTGAAGAACGTCCCATTATCAAAGGTGTTTAAAGAAATTCAAAAACAAACAGCATATCAATTCCTGTATCCGGATGAATTGCTAAGTGCTCAGAAGGATGTAACCGTTGTGCTTAAAGGAGCATCGCTGGAAGAGGCAATGGCTAAATGTGTTTCACCTGCCATGCTCGATTATGTTATTGACGACAACACCATCATCATTAGAAAGAAGACGAGCCTTTATGAAAAAGCTGCGGAAAAGGAGGTAAATATCGACATTACCGGAAAAGTGACAGACGCAGATGGGAACCCGGTTGCCGGCGCATCTGTGCTAATAAAAGGCAGTAATGTTGGCACAAGTACAAACACTGCCGGTAACTTTTCTTTACAAACCTCTCAGGCAGGTGTAACACTGGTGATCTCATTTATCGGATTTGAAACCCAGGAAGTTGTTGTTACGAACGGAGTTCCGGTAAATGTAAGCCTGAAAAGAAAGGACGACACAGCACAGGATATCGTGGTGATTGGTTACGGAACCCAAAAAAAGGTTGATATTACCGGGGCAATCTCCACGGTTTCGGGGGCTGAAGTAAATGAGGGCATCAATCAATCGGTGTCTCACGCACTACAGGGCCGGGCTGCGGGTGTTACCGTTATACAAAATTCCGGCGAACCTGGTGCAGGTGTCGAAATCAGGATAAGAGGAGCCGGATCTATTAATGATAACAGCCCATTATACGTGGTTGATGGAATTATTTCCGGGGGAATTTCAGGACTCAACCCGGCAGATATCGAAAGTATCTCTTTACTTAAAGATGCAGCTTCTGCAGCCATTTACGGATCAAGAGGAGCGAATGGCGTGGTTATCGTAACCACTAAAAAAGGGAGAAGAAATCAACAAACAAGCGTTTCCTTCAATACGAGCCAGGGAATACAACAGGCCTGGAAAATGCCTACAGCTTTGACTGCAGAGGAGCGCAATACGATTCATAAAGAAGCCCTTACCAATGACGGCACGCCAGCCACAGATCCAATTTGGGACTATTACAATAACCCTGATAATGCGGTTACAAGAACAGACTGGTTTAAAGAGATATTAAAACCTGCTTATATCTCTAATTATGATCTTGCCATAAGAGGTGGATCCAGTAGGTCGAATTACGCATTCAGTTTGGGTTACCTCAACAACGACGGGATTGTGCTGAACAGCAACTACAAAAGATATAATGTAAGATTTAACAGCCAGCACGAAATTGCTAAAAACCTCACTTTTGGAGAAAATATCGCAGTAATTGTGTCAAACCAAAAAGCTGCCGATATCCGGAGTTCTTACACCGGTGTGCTTAGCTCTGCATTGTTCAACATGCGTAATATTCCGGTTTGGGCTGATGAAGCCAACGGCATATACGGTTCGCCATCCGGAGATTTTCCAAACCCCGTCGCTTCTTTGAATAGTCGCGACAACGTTAACAAGGGAACCAATATTGGTGGCAATGTATACCTGGAATACAAGTTCCTGGATATGTTTACCGCAAAAACTGATTTCGGATATAACTGGGGATTTTCCAAAAACAAAAACTTTACCGCTTTTGCCGAAGGCGGCGGGCGTGGGCTTACAGAGAACAGCTTATCTGAATATTATGCTACGGGGCAAAACTGGGTTTGGAATAACACCCTGAGTGTAGATAAAACATTCGGCAAACATCATATTGCAGGGTTAATAGGGATGTCTGCTGAAGAAGGCATTACGGAATGGTTGAATACCGGAACGGCAAAAAATTTCAGTAACCAGGAAGAAGCGCTGCGCTATTTCAGTAACGCAGGCAGTTTCCCCGATCATCCGAATGGTAGTGCCGACGATTATTCCTTGCAGGGGTATTTTGCCAGGGCAACCTACGAATATGATGGCAGGTATCTGTTAGCCGCCAATATACGCCGGGACGGGTCTTCCAAATTTGCACCGGATTATCGCTGGGGTACTTTCCCTTCTGTTTCAGCAGGATGGCGGATATCGCGGGAAGGTTTCTTTAGTGACCTGAAAAATGTGATTTCCGATTTAAAGATTCGTGGAAGCTGGGGACAGCTGGGTAATGACAAAATCAGCAACTACCAGTTCTTCAGTACAGTGAGCAGTGTGGGTTCGCCAACGCTGGGCGGGGCGGCTTACCCTGCGGTAGCGCAAAACCGTATGGCTAATAACACCATCAAATGGGAGGTAACTACTCAAACGGATATCGGCATCGACATCAGTTTTATGGAAAACAGGTTGTCATTTACGGCAGATTGGTATAACAAAGAAACCAGCGATATCCTCGTACAGGTTCCGCTGGTATCTTCTTATGGAGTAGGTGTGGCACCCTATCGCAATGCCGGTATTGTATCAAACAAAGGATATGAAGTGAGCGCCACCTTCAGGAGCCCTGCTGCCAGCAAGTTTAATTACGAAATCGGCGCCAATATAGCACATGTTAAAAATGAATTGAAAACATTAGGCGTGTCTGGAGCTAAGGAGATTTTCGTGTCCGACTATAAAAATACTTATGTAGGCAGAACGGCTGAAGGCGAACCCATAGGACACTTTTTTGTATTGCAGGACCTTGGCATATTCCAGTCGCAAAGCGAAATAGACAACTACAAGGATAAAGACGGTAATCTCATCCAGCCCTCCGCAGTACCGGGTGATGTGAAATTCCTCGATGCCAACGGTGATGGTGTGATCAGTGCCAACGACAGAATTAATGCCGGTAACAGCTTCCCGCTGTTGACTTATTCATTAAACTTTTCGGCAGGCTACGAGGGATTTGACTTTAGCATGTTGTGGACAGGCAGCCAGGGTAATAAAATATTCAACGGTTTGAAGTTAGGCGGCATGTTTATGCAGGGAACCAGTTATAATAACGGAACAGAAATCCTGGATCGCTGGACGCCGCAGTCCATGAGCACAACAGTGCCCCGGGTAACGGTGAAAGACCTGAATAACAACAAATATTACAGCACGCTCTACATTGAAGATGGAAGCTTTTTGAGAATGAAATACCTGACATTTGGGTACACATTTGGTGAAAACCTTGTCGGCAAAAACATCTCAAAACTGCGGGCCTTTGTAACCTTCCAGAACCTTATCACCATTACCAATTATTCTGGTTTCGACCCGGAGGTTGGTGCTGATCTTGGTTCCAGCAACAACATGTATGGTGTAGATCGTGGAGCCTATCCGCAGGCGAAGGCTTATATTATTGGTGTAAACTTTAATTTTTAATTTTTTACAATGGAAGGAGCCTTAAAAGCATCGTGCATATCCATGACCATGTTTACCAGGCGAATTCCCCGCCAGTTCCGTTCAGGCGGGCATGCCACAAAAAATATAAATCCGCCCCAGGCGGCAAAAACTAAAAATAGACACATGAAAAAATATTTAATCGTCTTCCTTGCGCTGGGCTTGTTGAACTCCTGTTCAAAAAGCTTTCTGGATAAAGACCCGCACGAATTTACCGATGCGGTATTTTGGGAAAATGCCGACCAGGCCGAATCTGCCCTCGCAGGCGTATACACTCCTTTGCAGGAGGAAGAAGCATTGGGTGGAGAGGAATGGTGTAGCATGGAAGCCTTCAGCGATATAGGCTATATGAATGATAATTATTCGGATTTTATCGCCATGGCAGAGTTCAGAGCCAACCAGAATACGGAGAATGACCTTAGTCTTAACAGCTATAAAGCATATTACCAGGTTATCAAAAGAGCCAGCGATGTTTTGTTGCACGTGCCCGACATCAATATGGATGAATCCCAGAAAAAGAGAATATTAGGTGAGGCAAATTTCCTGCTTGCATACGCCTATTTTACCGAAGTGATCCGGTACGGTGGTGTACCCATTTACGACCCATCCAACACCGAATCGGCGCTTATCCGGGCATCTGAAGCTGACGTATGGGCGTTAATTGAAAGCAGCCTGACTACAGCAACAACTCAACTTTTATTCGACCACGAAGAAGGACGCCCGGGACTGGGGGCTGCCTGGGGTTTGCTGGCAAAAGCATATGCCTATGAAAAAAAATGGCCGGAATGCAAAAGCGCCGCTGAAATGGTGATCAGTTCCGGCAAGCACAGCATTTACCCGGTTTACTCAGATCTGTTTACGATTGATCATCAAAATAATAACGAAGTGTTGTGGTCACTTGGTGCCAGGCTGGGTTCATATCCTATTACCAGCACTATATATCTTCCCAATGATGTTTGGGGAGGTACACACGACGAAAACCTGGGAGCAGGATGGAGATTAGTGAGCGCCACAGAAAATTTTTACGATTCATATGAGCCTAATGACAAGAGGAAGAAAGCTACCGTAGCTAAACGCGATGTGGATATGGTGACCTACAATGGCTATACTGATATTCTGAAAGCGCCAAATAATCAATCACCGGTTGTTTGCACGAAGTTCGCTCAGCCATATACCCAGTCATTTACCGATTACGGCCCAGGATTGGATATACCCGCTATAAGATATGCAGATGTATTATTGCTGGATGCAGAAGCCATTATGAACCTGAATGGTGGCGGGCCAACAAACAGAACGGTTGCTGTAGCTGCCGCTGCCGAACCCTTTAACCTGGTGAGGGAAAGAGCAGGATTGGCTGCTATTGCAGCTCCAACATTTAATGACCTGATGTATGAGCGGAAATCAGAACTGGCTTTCGAAGGCGGCGATCGCCATTTCGACCTGGTGCGATGGGGGCTGGCGGAAGAAGTGTACAACGCGCTTCCTGCCGAAGGTACCTACAAGCCTAAGCGAACTTTCGTACCTGCCAGGCATAATTTACTTCCATACCCTCAAAGGGAAATTGATAACAGCAACGGATCGATTACTCAAAACCCGGGTTACCAACCATAAAGTTTTAAAACTCCACAGTGATAAAAGAAAGAGAGCCGGTAAA
>DASUFG010000543.1:0-5964 GCA_036274715.1 Agriterribacter sp. | reverse complement strand
CGGGTGGAGAAATGAAGGAAATAGCAGAAGCCTTTAAAGGTGGTGCTGTCTCCGGCGGAAATCCAGCTCTGGCTTCTATGGACAAAATGCTCCAGGATGCAGCGATTAACCCTGCCAACCTTCAACGCTTAGGAGAAAACTTCAGCAAATTTGGTTTAACTGTAGAAAAAATGTCTGATATAGCTGATATAACAGCTGCTACGGGCGATTATACGGCAAAAACCAAGGCTGCGGCTCAAGCTTTGGACACGGTAAAAGAGGCATATCTGGGTGCTGCTAATACAGCGCAAACTTTTAATGAGGCAGCTGACTCCACAAAGCATTTTCATACGCAAGTACAAACCCTCACTAAGAATTTATCTTCTTTAAATACGATTTACGAATTAGAATTACAGGATACGAACAATCATCTGAAGGCAATGAATGGCTTTTACAGTAACCTGGTGCAGGCTTCACAAACCATGCAGGGCAGTGTAGAAGATGCGAAGAAAACGCAGGAACAAATTGGACTACTGGCTAAAAATTTAGGCAGTCTGAACAATGTGTACGGCAATATGCTTGCTGCAATGCAGGGCAGATCGTAGTTTTCAAATTTTTGGATTATACTGTTTAGTCCATTCTTATTAACCCTTTTGATTCGTAAATATTTAAATCCTGAAAAATCATGGCACTACCTAAAGAGCCACGGCAAAAGATGATAAACATGATGTATTTGGTGCTGACTGCGTTGTTGGCATTAAATGTATCAGCTGAAATCATTACTGCCTTTAAAACTGTCGACAACAGTTTGGTTAAATCAAACAATACGCTTTCTGCGTCAACGTCTGAAATATATAGCAATTTTGACGCAAGCCTTGAAGACCCAAAAGTAAGAGAAAAGGCAGCAATCTGGAAGCCTAAAGCTGACAAGATTAAAGAATTGTCAACAAAGTTGACCTCATATATTGACGGCTTAAAAGCTACGTTAAAGAAGGAAGCAGGCTACAATGAAGAAACAGGTGCGGGCATCGACAACTTGGATGCTGCTACACGTCTTATGGACACCAAGGGCGAGGGCGAAAAGCTTCGCCTCCAGCTAGAGCAATACAAAAAAGATGTTCTTTCAATTGATCCTGAAATTACTAAGGAATTTCAAACCACGCTTCCGATAAATGCGGAAAAACCTCAGTCGAGCACTGGTAAAAAAGATCAGTCATGGACAGAGGCATATTTCCATATGACGCCGACTATTGCAGCGCTTACAATTCTCAGTAAGTTTCAGAACGACGTAAAAAATACAGAGAATAAGATAGCTTCTTTCTGTTTCAAGAAAATTGGTGATGTAAAAGTTGTGTTCGATAAGTTTGAACCGATGATTGGCGCAAACGCCACATACCTGATGCCTGGTGAGGAATTGGAGATCAAGGCCGGATTAGGTGCATTTAATGCAAGTGTTAAACCTAAAGTATTTGTTAATGGCACTCCTGCAACAGTTGGAGATAACGGGGTAGCAGACATAAAAATGCCTGCAGGCGGTTCCGGTGGTCATAGCCTTAAGATTGATGTTAAATATCCGGACCCATCCACAGGCGAAGAAAAAGTCATTAGTAAGACATTTGAATATACTGTTGGTCAGCCTGCAGGTGTTGCCGTTATGGCTGATAAGATGAATGTATTGTATGTGGGTGTCGATAACCCTCTTACGATCACTGCGGGTGCGGGTAGCGAGAAAGTGAGCGCTTCC
The DNA here is from genome assembly GCA_036274715.1 of Agriterribacter sp. Lineage (GTDB taxonomy): Bacteria > Bacteroidota > Bacteroidia > Chitinophagales > Chitinophagaceae > Agriterribacter. Next base: position 4,241 of record DASUFG010000543.1, on the reverse strand, counting down.
ATTAACAATGGTAGTGTTTCTAAGGCCGGCGGAAGCAAATATGTTGCGAAGCCGAAAGAACCTGGAACCGCAGATGTAAATGTAGTGGTTGATGGCAAATCTGTAGGCAAAGTATCCTTCCGTGTAAAATACCTTCCACCCGCAACAGGCATGGTTGGTACTTTTGAAGGTGGTCAGGTATCCACGGCATCGTTTAAAGCAATGGGTGGCGTAAGAGCAGTTTTGCAAAATTCAGAATTTGAAGCACTTTACGAAGTGGTAAGCTATACGATAGCCGACCTCAGCAGTCCCGATTACAACCCTATTAACAATAATGGAGCCCGTTGGAGTGGTAATGCAGCTTCGCTCGTAAACAATTTGAAGCCTGGAAGAGGCGTTTACATCGACAACATTAAGGCCAGGGGACCAGACGGAAGAACGATTACATTAAAACCATTATCTTATATATTAAGGTAGGATACCGACAATAAAAGTTTTATCATCTGTTTTGTTACTAACACTTTTGACCATGAAATGGAAATTTGCTAAATATGCTTTGCTGGTTGCGGCTTTTGGAATGGCAATCAACACGGTTGATGCTCAAACCAGAAAAAAGAGTACAAGGAAGTCTACGACGGCTAAGAAGAAAACAAGCACCCAAAAAACGCAGTCTAATGTAGCTGACGCTAACCTTGGTGTTGCAAAGCAGGATACTATGATCGTAAAGGCACCGCCTAAGCAAGATCCATTGAAAATGGATACAATCCGGAAATCGCTTCGGAACGATAATGCGATCGAAAAGAATCTTGTGAGGGACCGTACGCCACTAGCATATGAAAATATACGTGAAGACGATGCCATTTACAGGGAGAAAGTGTGGCGGGAGTTGGATATTCGTGAAAAGATGAACTTGCCATTCCGCTATAAGGCGGACGACGACAATGGTAACCAGCGTTTCATTGCCATCTTATTGAATACCATAAAGAGTGGTGAGGTTACTGCCTTTGATGCTTCAGTTGACGACCGGTTTACTACCCCGATGACCGTAGAGCAAATAGGTTCGAAACTGGCAGGATCATGCGATACTATAATGGTTCCCGACATTGACAAGGATCCCACTTTGTCGAAAGGTATCATGAAGGAATCGGTTGTGTGCGAAGAGTTCAACATGGATGATATTACTAAATTCAGAATTAAAGAAGAATGGGTATTTGACAAAGAATCCTCCAGAATGTTTGTTAGGATATTGGGTATCGCTCCGGTAAAAACTTATTTCGATAAGGTTACTGGGAGGGAAATCGGTTCGGCTCCCATATTTTGGGTGTATTACCCGGATATGCGCCCCGCGCTAGCTAAGTTCGAGGTGTATAATGGTAAGAACTATGGAGCACGTATGAGCTGGGAGGAGTTGTTCGAAACCCGGTTTTTTGCTAGTGCTATCGTTAAATCGACACTCGATAACCCTTATGATCTTTATTTGAAGCAGTATGTAAACGATCCGATCCTTCGTTTACTTGAAAGTGATAACATTAAAGACAAGATATTTAATTACGAACAGGATCTTTGGTCGTATTGATTGATCATTAATAGATTTGAAGAAGATCGCCGGAGTTTTCCGGCGATCTTTTTTTTGCTGGATATTGCGCAGGGTATGCACAACAAGGGGCATTTATTAATGCCAAAGTATGCTCATATTCGTTTAAAATACCCATATTGCGGTATTGCAGTATAAACTCCTTAAATTATCTTTACCTCGGTTTTTCATAGGATATTGGATTTTAAAAACGGGGCTGGATTTTTATCCGGCCCCTTTTCACTCCATCCTTATTATGAACAGTTCTCCTTTTGAAACCTAAATCCGCTAGGGTTATATAACTTATAGAATACATTAATGAGGACTCTTACCCTTGTCTTGGAAATAATCAAAAACAAGTTGCGCTTTTGTGGCTCCAATCGCAGACGTGAGATCAGCTATGGGCGTCAGGCTGACATTTTTTACAGATCTAAATTTTTTCAAAAGAATATCGATAGTAGCTCTTCCTACACCGGGTATCATTTCCATTTCGTTTCTAAAAACGCCGGTACTGCGTTTTTTACGATGAAAGCTAATGCCAAATCTATGAACCTCATCTCTGATCTGACGTAGTAATTTTAAACTATCGCTGTCCCACGCCAATTTTACCGACTGCCGGTCGCCACTAAAAAATAGCTCTTCTTCATTTTTGGCCAGCCCAACAAATGTCATTTTTCCGTGGAGGCCCAGTTCGTGGATAGCTTCCAGTGCTGCGTTCAACTGCCCTTTACCTCCGTCTATAACAACCAGTTGCGGTAATGGTTGGGTTTCTTCCGCTAACCTTTTATATCGCCGGTAAACAGCTTCCTTCATGGTAGCGAAGTCATCGATCCCTTTTACTGTTTTTACATTAAAATGACGATAGTCTTTTTTACTGGGTACGCCCATCTTAAAACAAACCATGGCAGATACCGGATAGCTTCCCTGGAAATTGGAATTGTCAAAGCATTCAATGTGGCCGGGAAATTGAGGTAATTGTAGATCTTTTTGTAACTGAAACAGGAGTTCTTTTTTTTCTGATTCGGTCTTTTCTTCCAATTGGATCATCTTCCTTTTCTTTAGTTCTTCCTGGAAATAATTTACATTTTTTTGGGACAGGTCCAAAAGCTTTTTCTTATCACCTGCTTTAGGTACCGTACACCTTACACCTTCTTGGGGGTAGTAAATGGGAAAAGGCGTAACAACTTCCGGTGCATTACTGTTAAAAGTATCTCTTAACTGAGCAATGGCAAACTCAAGAACACCTGCTGCCGGTTCATCTATTTTCTTCTCAAGGGTAATGGTTTTCGTTTGTACTACGGATCCATTTTCTACGCTTAGGTAGTTTACATAGGCAATATTCCCTTCTTCCAGAATAGAAAACACATCGATATTTCCGAGTTTATTATTTACGACCGTAGATTTCGATTGATATTGCTGCAGGTGCTCAATCTTTTTTTTGATCAGTTCTGCCTTTTCAAACTCCATATTTTGTGCATGAGCTTTCATTTCCTCTCTGAACTTATAAATAACGGGTGACAAATTGCTTTTAAGCAGATTTTGTATCTGCAATAAATCCTCCTGGTAATCTTCCTCAGTTTGCAATGCCTCACAGGGGCCTTTGCAATTGCCTAAATGATATTCGAGGCAAACTTTAAATTTCTTTTTTTTTATATTTTGAGGTGTGAGATTGAGTTTGCAAGTGCGCAAGGGAATATTCCGGCGAATGAAATCCAATAATTCTCTCACTTTTCCAACAGAAGTGTAGGGACCAAGATATACGGAACCATCGTTGATCTTCCTGCGGGTAAGAAAAACGCGGGGGAAGCGCTCGTTTTTTATCACAATAAAAGGGAAGCTTTTATCATCCTTAAGCTGAATATTATATTTGGGACGAAACTGCTTAATAAGGCTGTTCTCGAGCAAAAATGCGTCCTGCTCTGAATCTACAATTGTAAATTCAATGCTGTCAATGCGCTGAATTAATTCGTATGTTTTGTAGTTGGTAAAATTTTTATTGAAGTAGGAACTGACGCGCTTTTTGAGGTTTTTTGCTTTGCCTACATAGAGCAATTCATGTCCCTCACTGTAATATTTATAAATACCCGGTAGTACCGGGATGGTGTGAACAATTTTCTGAAATGTTGCCGTGGTCATAAGTAATACAGCACAAAATTAGCTGAATTATCGATGATAGAGCGGGTTTAAAAGGTAATGGTATCTTTGTAATGTAATTTGTTTGGTAAAGAAACCTTGTACTTCATTACAAATATTAACGGGCTAGTTAAGGTCATCCCAAACATATTTTTCCATTATGATTTTTTCAGGGGTATCCTGTTTTTGTAGAAGTGTTGTAATTTGGCAATAGCGATTGGTTGTCCACAGCATTTTTTTTATCACCAAACTGTCGGCTTCTGATATTTTTTTCTCTATATATATGGTTTTTACCTTAGTGTCGTCCTGATTCAATAAGACGTCCGTTTTCCTCACTTCTACTGTATCATTCGTGGCTGTATAAGTTAGTGTAATGGTTCCTAATGTGGCGTCAATAAACGATTCCTCCTTATATTGGTTTTTAAATATTGATGAGCCAATATCAGGGTTTACAAACGATTGCGCAATTCCTTTAAAATTGGATTTTTCTACTATTGAAGTATCGGTGACACCTCCAATCGTCGTATACTTAATTACGGCCAATGGCATCGAATCA
>DASUFG010000542.1:0-8146 GCA_036274715.1 Agriterribacter sp. | reverse complement strand
TGCCCCTGGGCAAAGATTATGCGTTTAGCGTGAACCGCAAAGGGTATTTATTTTATTCACAGAATTTTCCATTTAGCAAGAAAATGTCCGACTCAACCTACACCATTGATATTGGTTTACAACCGGTGGAGGCTCATGCCTCTGTGGTGTTGAATAATATATTCTTTGATGTTAACAAATTTGAGTTGCAACCGGAATCTATTTCGGAATTAACCCGTGTATTGGCATTGCTCAATGACAATCCGGGCGTTAAAATATTGATCAGTGGGCATACTGACAATACCGGAAAAGCATCCGATAATATGGAGCTTTCTGTTAACCGTGCTAAGGCAGTAGTGGATTACCTCATTGCGAAAGGCATTCAACCCTCTCGTTTGCAATACAAAGGATTTGGCTCAACCCATCCGGTAACTAATAATGCAACAGAAGAAGAGAGAGCTGCAAACAGAAGAACGGAATTAACGATCCTGTAAAATTGAACTGTGATGCTCCCTTGATGTCGTTGATGGTTCGCGGTTCAGGACTTCATTTACCACACATCTTCATTTCCTTATTATTATTCGTTGTTGGTATCTTGCAACTGGTATATGGCGATCAAACCTGATAATAATCACCCCGACGCGAATGCTGAAATTATTTACCATGTATTTCAGCGTAGCTTTTTCGATAGCGATAACGACGGAAATGGCGATATCGAAGGACTGCGCCAAAAACTGGATTATCTGCAGGATTTGGGCATCACGTCTATTCTGCTTACCCCATTGTACAAGTCGGCCTATTACCATAATTATTTTGCAGATGATTTTGAACGCATAGACCCCGCATATGGAACAATGGATTCCTATTTCTCCCTCGTAAAAGAGATCCATCTAAGACGGATGAAAGTTTACATGGATATGGAGATTCAATATATTACCGAAGATCATGAATGGTATAAAGCATCTTATGGAAATCCTTTGTCGACATTCAGTGATTACTTGTTGTATAAGGACAAGGAGAACAAAGTACCTGAAACAATCATATTTAATATTAAGGGACTGCTTGGTTACGACGGAGTATTCCGCAATATCACCACTGTTAACCTGCATAACCAGAAAGTGCAGGATTATATGTTCCGTCTTTTTAGTTATTGGCTGGATCCTGGGAATAACAGCGATTTTGAAAAGGGCGTAGATGGTTTTCGACTTGATCACATGATGGACAACCTGGATAACAAAAACAGGCTTAACAATCTTTTTTCATCATTCTGGAAACCACTCATCAATAAATTAAAGCAGGTTAATCCCGCCGCTATTTTTATCGCTGAGCAAACCGACTGGAATTCATTTGGGAAAGACCATATCATAAAAGGCGGTGTAGATGGTCTTTTTGCATTTCCTTTAAGAGAAGCTATGCTTGCCTTTGAGAAACAAACAATAGCAACCGCCGCGGAAATTACATTTTCTGATGCAGTTGCCGGTCAAAACATTGTATTCATTGAAAACCATGATACGCAACGTTTTGCCACACATGTTTCGGGTGATGCCGGCAAATTACGTGTAGGCGCCGCTTTAAATCTTATGATGGCGGGTATTCCTGCTATTTACTATGGACAAGAGCTTGGGATGACGGGAGAAGGGGGCTTTGAAAAATATGGATTGTCTGATGGCAATGATATTCCCCGTCGCGAAGCATTTAAATGGTCGAAGGATATTTCTGCCGAAGGAATGGCTTTGTGGTATAAAGATACCGGACCCTGGTGGGATGATTCCAGTCTTATCCTAGACAATGGAATTTCACTGGAGGAACAGGAACATGATCCGGATTCATTATGGAATTTTTATAAAAAGATCATTTCCCTGAGAAAAAGCAATGCAGCTGTTGCGCATGGCGAATATCATACTTTACAAAACAATTCAGGAAACGTTTATTCATTTCTGAGATATACTTCCGAACATCATGTGATTGTTGTAATAAATTTGTCGGGCAGGAACGAAACGGTTCGGGTTGATCTCACTTCTCTGCCCTTTCAATTATCAAAACGCAGGTTGTCCACCTTATTCGGCACAGTTAAAGCTAAGTTGGAAAAGAACAGCATTCAGATAAATACAATGCCCTTCGGAATCGGGGTTTGGAGTATATAAAACAATGTTTGAATTTAATTTTTAAGTGTATCGTTTTTTCGCTTTCATCCGATACCTGTATCTTGTAATCCGGTTCTTTATTTGAATGTTTACTTTAAAATAGATTGCTTTATGAAGATTGCATTTCACGGAGCTGCCCGCACTGTAACCGGCTCAAAGCATTTACTTACGTTGAAAAATGGGAAAAAGCTATTATTGGATTGTGGAATGTACCAGGGGCTCGGCAGTGAAACCGATGTGTTAAACAGGGACTGGGGTTTCAATCCCCCTGAAGTGGATTACCTGGTGTTGTCGCATGCCCATATTGATCATAGTGGATTAATTCCCAAACTGGCGAAAGACGGCTTTAGGGGAAAGGTATTTTGTACCCCTGCCACCCGCGAACTAACGGAAGTATTGCTTGAAGATTCGGCAGGAATACAGGAAGATGAGGTGAAATACATCAATAAAAAAAGGGCCGCTGGCGGAAAGTCGTATTTGCAGCCATTGTACAATACCGAAGATGCCAGGAAAGTCACTGAACTATTCAGAACCGTTGACTACGGAACATGGTTCACTATTGATGAAGGAATAGAGCTGTTATACACAGATACTGGGCACATTATAGGAAGTGCCGCTGTACACCTTAAAATAACGGAAAGTGGAAAACCCACCCACATTACCTTCAGCGGCGATGTGGGCAGATACAGGGATGTTATTCTGCGTTCACCACAACCTTTCCCCCAGGCAGACCATATTTTACTGGAATCAACCTATGGAAATAGTTTGCATGATATGCATACCACTACTCCCGACCAGATACTACACTGGGTTGAAAAAGCCTGCCTGCAGAAAAACGGGAAATTGATCATTCCCGCTTTTAGTGTAGGGCGCACGCAGGAAATTTTATTCGCACTCAATCAATTGGAACTCGAAAGAAGATTGCCCGATCTGGATTATTTTGTTGACAGTCCGCTAAGTGTGAAAACCACCGAAATCATAAAAAAATATCCGCAATACTTTAACAATACCATTCAGAAAATATTACAATCAGATAATGATCCTTTTGGCTTTAAAGGATTAAGATTTATCAAGACGGTAGAGGAGTCAAAATTGCTCAATTACCGTAATGAACCCTGTGTGATTATTTCGGCCAGTGGAATGGCCGAAGGCGGCAGGGTAAAGCACCACATCAGCAATACTATTGAAAACAGTCACAATACCATATTATTTACAGGATACTGCGAGCCGCACTCCCTGGGTGGACGATTAATAGCGGGGGCAAAAGAAGTATCCATATTCGGTGTATACCACGAAGTGAATGCAGAAATCGGTTCCATCAGAAGTATGAGCGCGCACGGCGACTATGAAGACCTGCTGCAGTTTTTAGCTTGTCAAAATCCGAATGAAGTGAAAACATTATTCCTCGTGCACGGGGAATATGATGTTCAGCAGGATTTCAAGAATCGCCTGCTGAAAAAAGGTTTTTCGGATGTTCAGATACCAGAGCGGCATTACGAAATCGGGTTAACTTAGCAGAAATATTCATTACAGAAGCTCGATAACATATTTTTATTTGCTTTTGCAAAACCGGCGACTTGAAGGTTTGTTTAAGTGGGCAATTGCCGTTTTGTGGAAAGCTTTTGTAAAGTCCGGCAAAAGAATCAACCCTTGTTCGGCTCCACTTTGCTAGTTTTCTTACCTTTGTCCTCCTTCTGCCAATATGACCGCCCTTAAAAACAGCATTATATTTGTCAGATAAAAAACATAGACCGTTAAAAATACATCTTAATAATACATTCTCAATATGTTGCAAATTATCTCTAAATTATTTGGAGGGAATAAGTCGGAAAAAGATATTAAAGCGATTTCACATTATGTGGAGAAAATAAATACATATTTTGCTTCTTACCAGTCGCTTTCGAATGATGAATTAAGAAATAAAACCGTTGAATTTAAATCCCGTATTAAACAGCATATCGCACCTGTAGACAATGAAATGGCGGAGCTTAAAAAGCAAGCCGAAGACTTAGCTTTTAGCGAAATTGTGCAAAAAGATGAAATATACCAACAGGTAGATAAACTGGTCAAGCAAAGGAATGAAAGGATTGAAGAAGCGTTGAATGAGTTACTGCCGGAAGCATTTGCGGTAGTTAAAGAAACGGCCCGTCGTTTTTCAACCCATACAGAACTTGTGGCAACCGCAACTGACCTGGACAGGGAATTAAGTGTTACAAAGTCTCATATTGCAATTAATGGTGACAAAGTTACCTACAGCAATACCTGGATGGCGGGCGGCAGCCAGATTACGTGGAATATGGTGCACTACGACGTGCAACTGCTCGGAGGTATCGTTCTGCACCAGGGTAAAATTGCAGAAATGGCAACCGGTGAAGGTAAAACGCTTGTTTCTTCTTTGCCGGCTTACCTGAATGCTATGGCAGAGGAGGGTGTACATATTGTAACAGTGAATGATTATTTGGCCAAACGCGACTCTGAATGGAATGGCACCTTATATGAATTTTTGGGGTTAACAGTAGATTGTATTGACCGTCATCACCCCAATAGTGCAGAGCGGCGTAAAGCATATCATGCCAGCATAACTTATGGCACAAATAACGAATTTGGCTTTGATTATTTGCGTGATAATATGGTGCATAATCCCGACGAAATGGTACAGCGTAAACACCATTACGCCATGGTGGATGAAGTGGATAGTGTATTGATTGATGACGCCCGTACACCCCTCATCATTTCCGGTCCTGTGTCAAAAGGAGGCGACGATCAGCAATATATTCAGCTAAAACCCAGGGTGCACCAGTTGGTGGAAGCACAACGACAGGTGGTGAATAAAGCATTAATAGAAGCAAAAAAATTAATAGCGGAGGGTAAAGACGATCCTAAAGACGGCGGACTTTCCCTTGTACGCGCTTTCAGGGGCTTACCTAAAAACAGCTCATTAATTAAATATCTCAGTGAGCCCGGCATTAGGGTAAAATTGCAGAAATCGGAGAACTTTTACCTGGCCGACCAGGGCAAACAGATGCATATCGTAGATGATGAATTGTATTTTCATATCGACGAAAAAAATAACCAGGTGGAACTTACAGAAAAAGGATTGCAGTATATTACCAAATCCGGTGAAGATCCAAACTTTTTCGTGCTTCCCGATTTAAGCATTCAACTATCCGATATAGAAAAAAGTAATGATACACCTGAAAATAAATTGCATCGTAAGGAAGCGGTGTTGAATGAGTATGCGCAAAAGGCAGATCGTATACATAGTGTGCAACAGCTATTAAAGGCATACACTTTATTTGAGAAGGATATTGAATATATAGTGATAGAAGGGCAGGTGAAAATTGTGGATGAGCAAACCGGACGCATCATGGAAGGCCGTCGATACAGTGATGGCTTGCACCAGGCTATCGAGGCTAAAGAAAACGTGAAAGTAGAGGCGGCTACCCAAACCTATGCAACAGTTACGCTACAGAATTTTTTCCGTATGTATCATAAATTGGCCGGTATGACGGGTACCGCTGAAACTGAGGCAGGTGAATTCTGGAGCATTTACAAATTGGATGTGGTTTCTATTCCTACCAACATACCCGTTACGCGGAAAGACGAACAGGACCTCGTGTATAAAACCAAACGTGAAAAGTATAAAGCAGTTATAGAAGAAATTGAAAAGTTACGAAGCAGCGGGCGACCTACATTGGTAGGTACTACTTCCGTTGAAGTGAGCGAATTGTTGAGTAAAATGTTGCAGGCAAGAAAAATACCCCATAATGTATTAAATGCAAAACAACACGCCCGTGAAGCTACGGTGGTGTTAGAAGCCGGGTTGAGCGGTTCGGTGACTATTGCGACTAATATGGCTGGTCGTGGTACCGACATAAAATTAGGGACAGGAGTAAAGGAAGCAGGGGGTTTAGCCATTATTGGTACTGAACGCCATGAGTCGCGCCGCGTTGACAGACAATTGCGTGGCCGTGCCGGACGCCAGGGCGATCCGGGTACTTCACAGTTTTATGTATCGCTCGAAGATGATCTCATGCGCATGTTCGGCAGTGAGCGGATAGCATCTCTGATGGACAGGATGGGATATAAAGAGGGGGAAGTGATACAACACAGCATGATTACCAAAAGCATTGAAAGGGCGCAAAAAAAGGTAGAGGAAAATAATTTTGGAATCCGCAAACGCCTGCTCGAGTATGATGATGTAATGAACAAGCAACGTAACGTGGTATATACCAAACGTGAGCATGCATTGTTTGGCGATCGGCTTGCGTTAGACCTGGATAATGCATATTACAGTGTTGCGGAGGGCTTAATTAATTCATTTCGCGAGCAGGAAGATTATGAAGGCTTTAAATTAGCTGCTATTATTCATTTTGGTATCGACACTACCATAACCGATGATGAGTTTATTAAAGGCGATATTAGTAAAATTGCCGATAAATTGTATGCCGAAGCTTCTGTCAATTACCAAAATCGGAAGGATGGACTGACCAAGCAATCTATTCCTGTATTTCAGAATATCAAACTCCTGCAGGGTAATCATATTGAAAATGTAGTCGTTCCTTTTTCGGATGGAAAGAAAGGCATCCAGGTGCTTGCCAACATGAGGAAAACCCTTGAATCGAAGGGGCAGGAATTAGCGAATGCGCTTGAAAGAACTATTACACTGGCAGTAATTGATGATGCCTGGAAAGAACACCTGCGTGCTATGGACGACCTGAAACACAGCGTGCAAACGGCAGTATACGAGCAAAAAGACCCGCTTGTAATTTATAAAACTACAGCTTTTGAAATGTTCAGAAACATGGATGGGGACGTGAACAGGGATATCGTTTCATTCCTTAGTCATGCCGCTATTCCGGTGGAACAAAATGCAGGGCAGATAAGGGAGGGTAAAGAAAGAAAAACAGATATGAGCAGGATGCAGGTGAACAAGGATGAAATTGACGCCCGCGGAAATGACTATGCTGCAAATGAAAATGACTATTTTGATCCTTCCGGGACTGCCACAAAAAGAGAGCCGGTAAAAGTTGGTCCTAAGATTGGTAGAAATGATCCTTGTCCTTGTGGCAGTGGCAAAAAATATAAGCAATGCCACGGAAAAGATGCATAGGTTTTTTGGTTCTCTTAGCGCTATCAAATGTTCAGCACAGATCATGCATGAGGGTAGAGACCTGGTTGATAGATGGGTAAAATAATTGTAGTAGTGCTCAATGTTGGAACTCAGCCGGAGTTTCATTACATGTACCTGTGAGTTGATTATCCCATTTTTCATGAATATCGCATCCTACATAGATCACACTATTCTTAAACCTACGGCTACCATTGAGGAGGTTGAGAGGGTTTGCTATGAGGCGCTAAAATATCAATTCGCCGCCGTGTGTGTTCCTCCCTTGTATGTTAAAACTGTAAAGTCGCTGCTCGCCGGATCAGGCATTAAAATCGCTACAGTAATAGGCTTCCCGTTTGGTTATTCAGCAGTTGAAGCAAAATTGGCCGAAGTAGTATTGGCTGTTTCGGATGGTGTGGACGAACTGGATATGGTGATCAATATCACCGCTATTAAAAACAAAGACTGGCTGTTTATTGCCAACGAAATAAACACGATACTTCCTTTTATAAGAAACTATAACCGCGTTATTAAAGTCATTATCGAAAGTGGACTGCTTACAGATAATGAAATAATTAAGTGTTGTGAATTATACGGGGCTGCCGGTGTAGATTTTATAAAAACTTCTACCGGGTATGCAGAAAGAGGAGCTACAGTAGAGGCTGTTCGGTTGATGAGGCAGCACCTTCCTGCACATGTAAAAATAAAAGCATCTGGCGGTATACGCACTTTTTCATTTGCACAAGAACTTCTTTTGGCCGGTGCCGACCGTCTTGGGTGCAGCGGTAGCATGGATATTGTAGAACAGTTCAATAAAACTATGGTATGATTTTTTATTTAACATTATAAAAGCCTAAAGTGTGATGGAATGGTTTGGCAGATTTTTAAAAGAGTGCGTACATTAGCAGCAGGT
>DASUFG010000541.1:0-6489 GCA_036274715.1 Agriterribacter sp. | reverse complement strand
AAAGAGAAAGGACAAAGGAAAGAAGAGAGAATATATCAAGAATTTTAGTTTTTATTTATAGGAACGTTTGGGTTGTTTTTTGATGGCAGGATATGATTTCGAATCGCAAATTTGAAATCTTAAATCAATTCGTATGCAGGCATTGTTAAATAAAACGCGGGGTGACAAAGTGATCTGGGCAGCAGTGGTACTGCTTACCGTGGTGAGCATGCTTGTGATCTACAGCAGTACCGGAACACTTGCCTATCGTTTATCTAAAAGCGCAGAGTCCTATTTGTTCAAGCAGTTTGCCTTTACTGCTATAGGGTTTATGATCATATATTTTGCTCATCGCATTAACTATACCGTATACTCGAGAGCAGGCATCATCCTGTTTGTTATCTCAATACCATTACTTATATATACGCTCTTTTTGGGTGCCGAAATAAATGAAGGAACACGCTGGATCAAATTACCGATTATTAACCTCACCTTCCAAACCTCCGACTTGGCCAAGCTTTCGTTGTTCATGTATTTATCACGCCAGCTCAGCCGTTCACAGAATCACATTAAGGATTTTAAAGAAGGCTTCCTGCCACTGATTATTCCCGTTGGTATTATTTGTGCCCTGGTTGCGCCGGCGAACTTGTCAACAGCCTTATTAATTGGAGCCACCAGTTTATTGTTAATGTTTATAGGTAGGGTAAGTCTAAAGCATATCGCAGCAACAATCGGCATTGCATTAATTCCCATTGCTTTTTTGGTCACTATTGCCTTTTCTTTTTATAACAAAGAGGAACACCGCTCAAAAGAATTGCCAGCAATAATGACTGTTGGCCGTATACCAACCTGGATAAAACGAATACAGGATTTCGCATACGCCGATAAAATAGAAACGGCTTACCAGGTGCAGCAGGCAAAAATTGCAATTGCAAAAGGCGGATGGCTGGGTTTGGGCCCTGGCAACAGTGAACAGCGCAATTTCTTACCCCACCCCTACAGTGATTTTATTTATGCGATTATCATAGAAGAATATGGGCTTGCAGGAGGGGTGTTGATATTATTCATGTACCTGCTTTTCCTGTTCAGGAGTATACGCATTTTTAAAAAATGTCCTTTTGCATTTGGTGCATTCCTGGCACTGGCGTTAAGTTTCACACTCGTCATACAGGCATTGGTAAATATGGCGGTAAATGTAAACCTGTTTCCCGTTACCGGTGTGCCATTACCTTTGGTGAGTATGGGTGGCAGCAGCTTTTTATTTACCTGCATGGCAATAGGAATTATTCTCAGCGTGGCAAGAAACGTAGAAAAAATGGAGGGTATTGAGCAGGTGCCGGAAGCCGTATAAAAGGAGAAAAAAAATTGGCAAAAAAAATAATCATAGCAGGTGGTGGAACCGGGGGGCATATTTTCCCGGCCATAGCGATCGCTAATGCCTTGAAAAAAAAGGATGCTGCCATTGAAATATTGTTTGTGGGGGCGAAGGGGAAAATGGAAATGGAAAAAGTGCCGCAAGCCGGGTATAAAATTGAGGGGCTCGACATAGCGGGCTTTAACCGCAGTTCTTTGATAAAAAATATCGGATTGCCGCTTAAGCTTTTCAAAAGTTTTTTGCAGGTGAGGGGTATTGTAAATCGGTTCAAACCAGATGGTGTAATTGGTGTTGGCGGCTACTCCAGCTTTCCTGTGCTTCGTTACGCACAGCAAAAAAGGATACCCACTTTTATTCACGAAGCCAATTCTTTTGGGGGCAAATCAAACATAATGCTGGGCAAAAGAGCCAGCAAAATATTTACAGGAACGGAAGGAATGGAAAAATTTTTTCCGGCAGAAAAGAGTGTGGTAACCGGGAACCCGGTTAGAGCATCGATTATAGAGAGCAGCATCACCAAGGAAGAAGGTGCCCATTTTTTTGGGTTGAACCCAGAAAAGAAAACAATCCTGGTAACCGGGGGAAGCCTGGGCGCGAAATCCATTAATGAAGCGATTGCTATGCACCTCCCGGAGTTTGAGAAGAACGACCTACAACTGGTGTGGCAAACCGGAAAACCATTTGCCGATGAGGCAAAACAATTGAGTCGCGGGAAGGAAAATATATGGACGAACGATTTTATCACCAGGATGGAATATGCCTATGCCGCCGCTGATGTAGCAATATCAAGAGCAGGTGCCATGTCGGTGGCTGAAATGTGTGTTGCAAAACAAGCTGTAATCTTTGTGCCATTTCCGTTCGCCGCCGAAGACCATCAAACCGTTAATGCGCTCCGGTTGGTAAATAAACAGGCGGCAGTGCTGGTAAAGGATAGTGAGGCGAAAGCGCAATTGGCAGCAACGGCAATAGCGCTGGCCCTGAATGAAGAAGATCGGCAAAAGCTAAAAACAAATATTTCGAAACTGGCGATAACAAACGCAGACGAAGTAATTGCAGATGCAGTGTTAAAGATTATTGGATGAATAGAAATGAAAGAATTATCTAACATACAGGAAGTTTATTTTATTGGCATCGGAGGCATTGGCATGAGTGCGCTGGCGAGATATTTTAAATCACGGGGCAAACTGGTAAGCGGGTATGACAAGACAGAAACGGCACTAACGAGGCAATTGATAAAAGAAGGAATTCCGGTATACTACCAGGACAATGTGGATCTGATATCAAAAAACACAGATATAGTAGTGTATACACCGGCTATTCCTAAAGACCATAAGGGACTACAATATTATCAGCAACACGCGTACCCGCTCTTAAAGCGAAGCGAAGTGCTGGGTACAATCACCAAAAGTTCTTTTAATATATGCGTAGCGGGAACCCATGGCAAAACCACGATCACGAGTATGATTGCACACATACTCCGGCATTCGGGTTATGGATGCAACGCATTTTTAGGTGGCATAGCCGCTAATTACAACAGCAATTTCTGGAGCAACGAAAATAATGTTTGCGTAGTGGAAGCCGATGAGTACGACAGGAGTTTCTTAAATCTCCATCCCGATATAGCGGTAATAAGTGCCATGGATGCCGACCACCTGGATATATATGGCACAGAGCAGGAAATGCAGCAAGCGTTTATTGACTTTAGCAGTAAAATAAAACAGGGAGGTGTACTATTCAGTAAATGGGGATTGCCAAAAACAAGCGAATTAAAAGCGGATAGTCATTTTACCTACAGTCGTGAAAATAAGAAAGCTGATGTATATGCGCTCAACATAACCATGCAAGACGGCAGTTATATATATGATGTACACAAAAAATCCGGTGTGCTGAAGAATGTGGCGCTAAATATGGGCGGCTTACACAACATTGAAAACGCCGTTGCCGCAATTGCTGTGGCCGGGCAGTTGGGCATTGAAGATGAAAAAATAAAAGCGGCGGTTGCTGCATTTAAAGGCGTGAGGCGAAGGTTTGAGTATATAGTGCCGCCTGCTGAACAAAACGCAACGGTATATGTTGATGACTATGCGCATCATCCTGCCGAACTCGAATCTTTAATAACAGGGGCGAAGTTGTTGTTTGGAAATAAAAAATGTGTCGTGATTTTTCAGCCGCACCTGTTCAGCCGCACAAGGGATTTTGCAGAAGAGTTTGCCGCAAGTCTCGATCTTGCCGATGAAGTAATACTGCTACCTATATATCCTGCAAGGGAATTGCCTATAGCAGGAGTGACCAGTGAATTGATAATAAACAAAATGAAAAATGATGAAAAAACAATAATGACCAAAACAGAAGTGCTGGCCTGGGTAAAAAATAATGCCGGCAAAAAAGAACACAACCTGTTAATAACAGCTGGTGCCGGGGATATTGACCAACTGGTGGAACCGATAAAAGAGTTATTGCTCGCCAAACAAGAAATGCATTAAAAAAGGACTGAACATTTTATTACAAATGCCGCTGAGCAGGAGAAAAATATGGAGGTTTATTGCAGCCACAATGTGGATTGGAGCAGGAATTGCCCTGGTGGTACTGCTCATTGCTGCCATGCGCAAAAGAGATGATAAAGTATGCAATGGCCTGGCGATCGAAATACTGGATTCAAAGAACGAGCTGTTTACGGATAAGAATGATATCAGGGGAATGATTACGCACATGATGCCCATCATCAAAGGAAAATCATTAGCTCAATTTAACCTCCGGCAAATGGAACATACTTTGGAAGGTAATGTATGGATAAAAGATGCAGAATTATTTTTTGACAACAACGAAGTGTTGCAGGTTAAAATAAAAGAAAGGAACCCATTGGCAAGAATATTTACAACAGGCGGAATAAGTTATTATATAGATGATGAATATGTACGGCTGCCATTGAGCAGCAGATTTTCGGCACGGCTCCCGGTTTTCACTAACTGCCCTTTAGATAAAACAAAATGGAATAACGCAGACAGCATTTTGCTGTTGCAGATCAAATCTATAAGTGAATTTATCGCCGCCGATTCTTTCTGGATGGCGCAGATCGAGCAGGTAGATTATTCGAAGCAAAAACAATTTGAATTATTTCCCAAAATCGGGGACCATGTTATTGTATTGGGAGACGGGTTTAACCTTGAATCGAAATTCAGAAAGCTGTATGTTTTTTACAAAGAGGTATTGGCAAAAGTGGGATGGAATACTTATGAGACCGTTAATATACAATACAGGGGACAGGTAGTAGCCACCCGAAAAGATTCCACACGCAACATCATCATTCGCAATCAACCAGAAAACATAAACAGTTACACCAAGGAATAAACCAACCATTATGAACACTGAACAACCCATTATTGTAGGACTGGACATTGGAACAACCAAGATAGCTGCCATAGCCGGGCGAAAAAACGAATATGGTAAGTTAGAAATACTCGGCTTTGGGCGTGCCAACAGCAATGGCGTGCAACACGGCATGGTATTGAATATTGATCAAACCATTAAAGCCATACAATCCGCATTGGAAAATTGTTATGCTTCAAACCCCCAGCTTGAGATCAGCGAAGTGTACGTGGGCATTGCCGGACACCACATCAAAAGCTTACAAACAAGGGGTGATATTGTACGCCACAATACGGATGAGGAAGTTGCGCAAAGCGAAATCGACCAACTCATATACAACCAGTACAAAACTTATATTCCTGCGGGAGACCAGATTATTGATGTAATACCGCAGGAATATACCGTGGATAATTTTCAGAATATCACTAACCCTATTGGCTACAGTGGTGTAAAAGTAGGCGCTAATTTTCATATCATTACCGGCGACAGAAATGCCATCCGAAACATCAACAGAAGTGTAGAAAAGTCTGACCTCAAGGTAAAAGACCTCGTTTTACAGCCCCTTGCATCTGCAGCGGCCGTAATGTGCGAACAGGACCTGGAAGCAGGTGTGGTGATAGTGGATATCGGCGGCGGCACCACCGATATGGCTGTATTTTATGAAGGCATATTAAAGCATACTGCTGTTATTCCATTTGGCGGTGAAAATATTACCAATGACATCAAAACCGGGCTGGGTGTTTTAAAAACGCAGGCCGAGCAAATGAAAGTGCAGTTCGGCAGTGCGCTGGCAGACGAAGCGAAAAGTAACGCCTATATCACTATTCCTGGCCTACGCGGAATGACACCAAAAGAAATCAGCGTAAAAAATCTTGCAGGCATTATACAGGCGAGAATGAGTGAGATCATGGATTTTGTGACTTACCATCTTAAACAGGTAGGACTTGAAAACAAAATGCTCAATGGTGGCATCATTCTTACTGGTGGCGGATCACAACTCAAGCATTTGATACAACTCACCGAATATGTTACCGGGCTGGATGCGCGTATAGGATTTCCCAATGAACACCTTGCGTCCGGACATATGGATGAGCTCACCAAGCCGATGTATGCTACATGCATAGGTTTAATATTAAAAGGATACAACGTGTATGAAAACTCGATAGAAAAAGAAAAATATAAAACCGCTGTACCCAAAGAAGAGGAAAAAGAAGAAGAAAAAACAAGAACAAAAAAATCACGATCAAACGAAAAAGGCATCGGTACCGACAAAACCAGGAAACGCACGAAGAGCCTTAAAGAATTTATGGATTCCATTAAAGGCGGGCTCATTGAATTATTCAAAGAAGAAGGAGATGAACAATTAAAATGAAAACAATACAAAGCAAATGACGCCGGTTTTTGAAACAAAAAAATTAAAAAAGATTCTAAAATACTAACCAACCATTAATTCACAATTTCTTATTTAGTTCAGTACTGATAAGATTAAATCAACTGTTATTATGATACACTTTGATTTACCGAAAGAGAAATCCTCCATCATTAAAGTCATTGGCGTTGGAGGCGGCGGAAGCAACGCAGTGAACTACATGTTTAACCAGGACATCGAAGGCGTTAATTTTATTATATGCAATACTGATGCGCAGGCACTTGCGTTAAGCAAAGTGCCCAATAAAGTGCAGTTAGGGCCCATGCTTACACAGGGGCTTGGTGCCGGCGCCAATCCGGATATTGGCAGGCAGGCCACTGAAGAAAGTCTGGAAGAAATA
>DASUFG010000540.1:0-2546 GCA_036274715.1 Agriterribacter sp. | reverse complement strand
TTGAATATTGATATCCTTTCCTCCTTTGGGATTTTCAGGAAAAAAATATCGGAATGCAATGCCTTCGTTATAAGCCCGTACTTGTATTTGCAGTTTTAGATTTTCATCGTTGTTACGTAGCAACGTAATTGTCATTCCCTGGTAATGATCACGAACCTGGCTTCGTTCGCCATATACTGGTTTCCAAACAGTGTCCTGTTTTGAAACAGAAACATCACTCAATACAGATCCACGTTCCCAACCATTTAATCCTAATGAAGAAGAAAGTATAACAGGTTTTCGCTGGTAAGAAATAGAATAAACAGGTGCTCCTTCATTTGATAGATCAAATTGAAATTGAAGCTTACCATCCGGGGATGATAACTGTTTGGAAGATTGCGCAACCAAACACTGCGACGAAAGCAGACCGCAAACAAAAAATATAATTATTCTAAACATTGTATCGTTTTTTTCTTAATCGTCTTGACAACAATCTTTGGTTTCATTAATTTATCCTTTTACTTTTTGTTCAATACCCATTGTTGATACCGCATTAAGGCCTCCAGGAAATAGTAATCTGCATAGGTAAGCGTTGTATTTATTTCTGAATTAGCAGGCATATTGCCAACGCTATGCATAAGAATGTATCCTCCATTCTCACCTGGTTTCGCTCTGTATTTTTCCGAAGATAATGAGCGAATAATTTTTTTGGCCTTATTTATATATGATTTGCTTTCCTTCTTGTTGACATACTGCGCCAGCTCTAATAACGCCGAAGCGTTAATGGCAGCAGAAGAAGCATCGCGATAAGCATTGGGAATACCCGGCGCATTAAAATCCCAATATGGCACCAGGTCTTCCGGCATATTTGGGTGATTGAATAAAAAGCCAGCGATCTTTTTTGCCTGGTCAAGGTAGCGTTTATCCTTTGTGAATCGATACATCATCGTAAATCCATAAAAGCCCCATGACTGGCCACGGCTCCATGCTGATTCGTCGGCAGCGCCCTGCCATGTAAGTTTGCGTATAAGTTTATTTGTAGCAGGATCATAATCCAAAACATGATAAGAACTTCCATCGGGTCTGAAATGTCTTTCCAATGTGCTGTTGGCATGTGTAATGGCGATATCCTTGAGGTGTTGATCGCCGCCATGTTGAGCAACCCACATCAACAATTCAAGGTTCATCATGTTATCAATGATAACAGGACATTTTAGCTTGTCATTACTGTCCCAGGATTGAATGGATTGGATGTTTGGCCGGTAACGGGTAGCTAAAGACAAAGCAGCGGTATCAATGCTTGGTTTGTAAAAGGCATTGTTGGTAATACGGTAAGCAGTACCAAAACTGCAATACATCATAAAACCAAGATCATGATTACCGGTATAATGTTTTTCTTTCTCCAGTATAGCTAATCGTTTTATAGCTTCCGCCCGAATAGCTTCATCTTTTGTGTACTCATAAATAAGCCATAGAGAACCCGGGTAAAATCCACTGGTCCACCATTTGGTATCACTATTCACCAATTGATTGGTAGCGGGATTGTAATTGCGGGGCATACTGTCGGCAGGAGTTGTAGCAGCAAGTATTTTATATTGACTGCTGGCCAATTGCATATTTTCCGTGATCAACGCCTGCATGCTTTTTTGCGACCAGGCAAATGTGCCTATCATAAAAGCAATGGAAGTAAGAATAAGTTTATTACGCATTGTATGTTTATTAATTATTCGTTCTATCCTACTTTGATTCTTTATATGCATGATCAGCAGGAAGGTCAACACCTTTCCAAAGTTTTTTGCTTGTCCAATCTTCAGCTTTACTAGTCCAGAATGGATCATTTGCAGGCAAGCCAAGCGGTAACAATCCAACAGTGCACAAATACAAACTGCCTGTAGTAATATAATATTCAGCCATGTTTGGTTGGCTACCTATTACACCCATGTTGAGCCATCCTTTTGAATCAAATGTGTTTGGAGCTTTCATGGTGCGGTAGATAACGAGTGATAATGCGCTGCGAACCTGCGCAGGTGAAATTTCGGCTGGCAAGTTTTTTTGTAAGGCAATTTGTGAAAGCAACTGGAATGCTCCAAAGCGATAGATCATGGAACGGCCAATAGGAGGATAGGTGCCTTCAGGTGAGATTAATCTTTCCTGCACAGCTGCATACCGTTGTGCCCTGCTCAAAACTTTTTGATACATGATGACTGTATCCATTTTTTTTTCACTCAACACCCTGGTAATATCAAGCATCATGGGTTGAATAACAAAACTGTTGTAATAATCCCAGTGCAACTCTTCGCCATCACCATAAGTTCCGTCGCCCTTGTACCAATCAACATGTTTTTGCAGCGCATACACAATGGGATGTATATCGCCACCATTACCTGATCTTATTAAAAAGGCCTCAATGATCGCACTAAATAACAGCCAGTTGTTTTCACCGGGTTTGATAACCCGCGAACTCTTTAATGCATTTACAATATTTGTCTTCGTCGTATTATCAAGTGGCTCCCATAATTGTGTATAGCCCCGCAATAAACCCTGGGCCATAAAAGCAGCATCCACCA
>DASUFG010000539.1:0-3073 GCA_036274715.1 Agriterribacter sp. | reverse complement strand
TACATTGACGCCAGTTTTTTCTTTCCGCCCAGTAACGGCATTTACACGGATAATTACCAGGATGGAAGGCTATCAAACAATGGCACCTTAATGGCGCCCATTTTATTAAGAGTAGGATCTGTAATGAAAACAGTTACCATTTACTATAAAAACAACAGCTCCGAGGACCTCACCGTTTGGATATTAAAGCACCATATCGATCATCATGCTTATTCGGGTGAGGTTGAAGTGTCGTATGAAGCATGCCCGCCCGGAACCTCCGCGCCCGACAATTTTCTCCAAAAGGTAATCGATCATTTTGATGCAGGAGGAAAAATACTGGATAAATACATGTACCACATCGAAATCAGCTCTACCATTAAAACCGCTACTGAGGAAAGGTTGGTGCGAGGAATACGTATCGCCTATACTGAACAGGATTAAGGCATGATTATATTGGAAGAATGATAAGTATAGCCCGCATCTTATTTTATATGGCGGGATAGCATTTTTGCCAGGAATTAACCGGCATTACTTATCGGAACTTCATCGATAAATGCTATCCCTTCCTTTTGCAGCTCTGCAAGAACAGGTTCATAAATTTCGGGCAATATTGGAATATGTAAACCTCTAATATGGATTTTATCCTCCAATATTAGTTTTGCGGCAATACCCAGGGGAAGTCCAACGGTTTTAGCCATAGCCGTTCTTTTGTTGTTTTCTCCTTTTACTACAAGAAAACTCCTCATTTTTTGAGTCCCGCTTTTTGCCTCGAATTCTATTTCATGCAGCATCACAATCAAATCTTTATCGCCCGGAAGCAGCCTTAGCTTTTGCTGAATAGCCAATTGTATGATGTCGGCAGCGGAGCACAACCCACTATTGATATTAACATCATCGTACAAACCCAGGTAATCCAACAATTTTCGTTCTTTTTCTGTAATGGATGCCTCTTTTCCATTTTGCTGGAGATGCAATTCAAGAAATTGCTTGTAGGTCAATTCATCGGTGTTATACCGGTTTGTATCTTCCGTGAGTTCCAGTTCCACTATTTTTTTCCAGCCCATACAAAAATCCGGGTGGCGAAGGGTGGTACGGATAAAGGTATTTGCCTCTTCCAATCCGTATAATCTACTGTAAGCCACTGAATCCCTGTTGGGATACCAGGCATAATCACCGTATCCGGGCACCTGTATCTTTCGCCCCGGATCGAATAATGCGCCAGAATAGGGCAGGTGTATAATCTCTTTATCCAATTTATAGGCAGCACCAGCCTTACCGGCAAGCACAATATTGCGGGGGTTCCAGCTTATTTTGTAATGCCAGGGATTATCATCGCTTTCTGGAGCAACCAGCCCCCCGCAGTGAGAATAAAAGGAGGTTATTTTGCCGGCTTGCTCACGAATACGGCGTATTAATTGCATGGCACTCATATGGTCAATGCCCGGATCAAGTCCCATTTCGCAAAGAAATAGCAGCCCTTTCTTATTAATTTCCGGCTCCAGTTTTCGGATATCATCATCAACATAAGAAGCCGTGAGTAAGTTTCGGCCCGCAGTCGCGCAATTTTGCGCCACTAATGCGTGCAGGGAGGAGGGGAGCATGGAGATCACAATATCCGCTTCCTCTATCAATTCGTTCCGGGCCATTCCGTGAGAAACATCAACCTCTACCGGAACTGCATAATCATACCCGGCTGTTTTTTCAAGCGCAAAAGCAAAGTTGCCGTCGGCCACCTTTATTTGCCAGTTTTGTTTCGCCGCCTCGCCTGCCAAATAATCGATTAAACAGGTAGCGGATTTGCCGGCACCAAACACTATGATTTTTCTCACAAAGCCATCATTTTTTTTCAAAGCAATGTTAATTTATTTTCAGGACTAAACTATTCACAATAGTGGATAAAAAGCATGGTAAAAGCTATGTTTTTAATGCAAAACAGCCTTAAAAACAGTACATTTGCACTCATTTTTACTGACTCCTTACAACAAGCGTAAGATATAGCTAAATATTATGGAAGAGAATCTGGAACCGTTAGAAACGAACGACAACAACCGCGTTATCGAGGTGAACATCGAAGAGGAGATGAAGACTGCCTATATTGACTACTCCATGAGTGTTATTGTAGGCAGGGCTTTACCCGATGTAAGGGATGGATTAAAGCCGGTACACCGCCGTATTTTATATGCCATGAATGACCTGGGCATTAATTTCAACCGGCCCTACAAAAAATCGGCCCGTGTGGTAGGGGAGGTGCTGGGTAAATATCACCCCCATGGCGATAGTTCGGTATACGATGCCATGGTACGCATGGCGCAGGATTGGAGCATGCGGTATACCCTCGTTGATAAGCAGGGAAACTTTGGCAACCAGGATGGCGACGGACCTGCTGCCATGAGGTATACCGAGGTTAGACTGCAGCGACTCGCGGAGTACATGCTGCACGATATCGAAAAGGACACCGTAGATTTTCAACCAAACTTTGACGATTCAGAAAAAGAGCCATCTATTCTTCCTTCCCGCATTCCCCAACTGTTGGTAAATGGATCAAGCGGCATTGCGGTGGGTATGGCTACCAACATGATGCCGCATAACCTCTCTGAAGTAATTGATGGTTGCATCGCTTATATTGAAAACAAGGAAATTACCATTGAAGAACTTATAAAATTTGTAAAAGCGCCTGATTTTCCAACCGGAGGAATTATTTATGGATACGAAGGGATCCGCACGGGTATGCATACGGGAAGGGGAAGGGTAGTATTGCGTGGAAAATTGCAGGTAGACACGAAACCCAGCGGTCGCGAACAGGTTGTTATTACCGAAGTACCTTACCAGGTAAGCCGCGATATCCTGACCAATAAAATAGGGGAGCTCGTAAATGAAAAAATAATTGAAGGTATTGCGCACGTTAACAATGAATCGAACGAAAAAGAAGGAACACGTATCGTAATTGACCTTAAGCGCGATGCAATCGCCAATGTAATCATCAACCAATTATATAAACACACGGAGCTTCAAACGTCTTACGGTATCAACAACGTGGCTATCGTAAAAGGAAGACCGAAATTACTGAACATAAAAGACCTCATCGGTGAGT
>DASUFG010000538.1:0-3287 GCA_036274715.1 Agriterribacter sp. | reverse complement strand
CCGCGCAAGAACGTAAAATGGCGGCAATGAAGGCAAAGTTGCTGGCCGTACTGGATGAACATCTTTCATTGGGTGCAAGAAAAGGCCGTTTGCAGCAAATGGCAAAGGATTCCGTTGGCGGACAATTATTAATAGGACTTGCGTCAGAAAATAGATTTCCAAAAGATCTTATTCCTGCGATGGAAGAAAGTATTTTCAAAAACCCGGACCTTACCATAAGGGTACAGGCTGGAAAATATTTTAAACAACCGGGCGGACAAAAGTCGTATTCCATCCAGGATATTGCAGCCATAAATGGCAATGCGGAAAATGGTAAAAGGGTTTTCGCTGCTTATTGCACTTCTTGCCATAAAGTAGGACAGGAAGGAAATAGCATTGGCCCGGAATTAACCACCATCGGGAAAAAATTTGATAAAACGGGTTTGTTAGATGCTATTATTAATCCCAGTGCCGCTATACTGTTAGGTTATGAACCCTGGTTAATTAATACGAAGGACGGCGGCTCTTTTTTTGGTTTTTTGATCAGCGAAAACAACCAGACCGTTACTATAAAAGACGTGGCCGGCAATAAGCAAACTATTGCGGCAAATAAAATCAGTTCCCGGCAAAAGCAGGAAAAAAGCCTCATGCCGGAACCTGCGGTTGCGGGAATAGCCGATCAGCAATTAGCGGACGTAACAGCTTATTTATTGGAAGGAAAATAAAGAAAAATGGATATTATTAAAGAAGACATGTTGAGTAATTCATTCGGTCAAGAGTTGACGTTATCACCAAAAAGGTTCAGCAACCCGCTCATTATTATCGGTGCATTGTTTTTTGTTTTTGGTTTTGTTACCTGGTTGAGTTCCGTATTGATACCCTACCTGCAGATCGCCTGCGAGTTGAATAATTTTGAATCCTACCTGGTCGCTTTCGCCTTTTATATTTCTTACCTGGTGATGGCGGTTCCTTCGGCCTGGCTATTAAAAATAACCGGGTTTAAAAAAGGGATGTCGTATGGGCTATCAATTGTCGCCTTAGGTTCGCTTATTTTTATACCTGCAGCTTTAACACGCACGTACAGTGTTTTTTTAATAGGATTATTTGTCCAGGGCGCTGGCTTGGCATTGCTTCAAACGGCATCCAATCCGTATGTTACAATACTGGGTCCCCACGAAAGTGCGGCCAGGCGTATCAGCATCATGGGTATTTGCAATGGTATAGCAGGGGCGCTGGCGCCAGTTATTTTGGGCGCAGTTGTGTTGAGTAATGCCGACGCGTTGGTGGATCAACTCACCCATATGAATGGCGGGGAAAAAACTGCTGCATTGCAGGAATTGGCGCGTAAAGTAATTGTTCCTTATCTCGTCATCACAGCCATCTTAATTGTATTAGCCCTGGTAACTTACTATTCGGGCCTTCCTGAAATTAACGAAGAACCGGAAGACGAAACGATTACCAATACCGTAACTACCAAAACCAGTATTTTTCAATTCCCGCATTTATTACTGGGCGTGTTAACGCTATTTTTGTATACAGGCGTTGAAGTAATTGCAGGCAATACCATTATTAGCTATGGTGCATATATGGGCATTCCGTTGTCTACGGCAAAGTTCTTTACTTCCTTTACGTTAATCAGTATGCTTGTTGGATATGTAATTGGTATTATTTGCATTCCAAAATATTTCAGTCAGCGGCAGGCGCTTAAAATGTCTTCTTTGCTCGGCATTGTATTCGCGGTGCTTGCTATTTTTACCAACGGTATCGTTTCTGTTTTGTTTGTTGCTTTATTAGGACTCGCCAATTCATTAATGTGGCCTTCCATATGGCCGCTGGCCATCGCAGATCTTGGAAAGTTTACTAAAATAGGTTCTTCATTGTTGGTGATGGCTATATCCGGCGCCGCTATCCTGCCACTGGTATATGGATGGATTACGGATCATGCTAATAGTCAACTGGCATACTGGATTGTAGTGCCGTGTTACCTGGTTATATGCTATTATTCCATTTGGGGTCATACTATAAGAACGAATAACAGCAAAACAGCCGGTTACGTAACTCCATAAACTGCCTTACTCCATGCGGATATTGCCGGCGGCCATGATCTGTGGATTTTTTATATTGAGCTGAATGTCAGCATCAACCAAATCGTGCAAACAATAGCATATAATGTTACATTTAACATGTCGGCATTTGGACCTAAGTTGATTTTATGAGAAATTTTTTCAGTCACACATTATACCTTCTCCTGCTATTTACACCTGGTCTTGTTTCGGCACAACCTGTTCAACGCAATATTAAAACCAACGAGTATAAAGCGCTTCAGCGTACAATGGCTACGGGATGGAACACCTGGTACAATAACAGTGTGGTATCCCATGTATTGCTTCCTGAAGGTTTTTCCATTAATTTATGTGTCACCCGTCCCGGGGATCCGGAATATGTAAAGGAGGTATTTAAGTCCGCCGACATACAGCAACGCCCTGAAAAAGTAAGGCTGGGTTTACGTGCCGACGATGGCAGTTATACCAGCATGGTACTTCAATACAGGGGAGAAGAATTAACTGTACAGTCCGCGGGCGATGGAAACGATGAACTGATATTGGTTTCGCCGGTTAAGGGTTCTGAAAATTACCTGGTGGTTGAGGCCGGGTTGCTCTGGAACAGAGAAGGTGTTATTGGTGTTGAGCAGAACAAGCTGGTTGGTAAATTCCCTGCCCGCAACATTACTGTTCATACTACGGCACAGGTTGTGCCCGATGCTTATTCCGTAACCACTGCTCCGCATCTTACATTCTCTACGAGGGAGGAGTTTGGCATTTATACCGGTAAAACAAGAACATTGGCGGAGATAAAAACAGTAATTGACAGAAGGCGCGCAGAACAACAGAAACGGATCGATGGCTATGGTGATTTGTCTGAATCATTTAAGGCCATGCAAACCATACTGGCATGGAATACGATATACGATGCTCCCAATCATCGGGTAATCACTCCCGTTAGCCGGTTATGGAGCAGGGGTTGGGGTGGCTTTGTATTGTTCGACTGGGATACCTATTTTGCCAGTTATATGCTTTCCCTGTTTAGTAAAGAACTGGCTTACGCCAATGCCATTGAAATTACAAAGTCCGTTACACCTGGTGGTTTTATACCCAATTATCAATCGCCCTATGGCAACACATCATGGGATCGTTCTCAACCACCGATTGGAAGCACCATCATTCTGAATATCTATAAAAAATACCGGGAAAAATGGCTGATGGATGAAGTATATGATGAACTATTGAAATGGAACAGGTGGTGGCCCA
>DASUFG010000537.1:0-3509 GCA_036274715.1 Agriterribacter sp. | reverse complement strand
CTCAAAAACTTAATCATCTCTTATTCATCCTGAGAATCCTATGATCCCAGCAATCCTGGTTCAGACATTTTACTCCATTCGCAAAGACTTCACCCCGAAAAAATCGGGATTCCGTATTTACTCACTCCGTTCGTAAAGACTTCACCGGGTTGGTAAGCGCCGTTTTCAGACTTTGTAAACAAATCGTGGTTAAGGCAATTGCCAATAACAGCAACGGTGGGATAAGAAAGATGAATAAACTCAGGTTGATATGGAACGCATAATTGTTCAACCATTCTTTTGCCACCCACCACGTAACAGGCACTGCAATTACAGATGCAATGCAAACCAGTTTTACAAAATCTTTCGAAATGAGCACGAGTATACCCGACACAGAAGCGCCAAGTACTTTACGGATGCCGATTTCTTTTGTACGCAATTTGATCACGAAACTCGACAGCCCGAGAAGCCCGAGGCAGGCAACAAGTATAGCCAGCACAGCAAACAGCCCGAATACATTTCCCAAACGCTGATCGGCCTGGTATTGACGATTGAAGTACTCGTCAAGGAAGAAGTATTCAAATGGATTTCCGGGAAACGCATTTTTGTACATCCTTTCAATACCCGCAAGATTTTTGTTAAGATCAGTAACACTAATGTTTACGGATACATATTTCCAACCCGCCCATGATGGGAAATAATAAAGGATAGGGTCATATTTTTCTTTCAACGACCGCTGGTGATAATTTTTCATCACACCCAATACCCGGCAACGGATATCATCCTGCCCCAATGTAAATGTGATCTCCTGGTTAATGGCTTCTTCGGGTGATTTATATCCCATCGCTTTAACGATCTCTTCGTTGATCAACACTTTGGTATTGCTGTTTGGCTCTATCCTTGAACTGTCGGAAAGCCCGAAATTTTTCCCCGCAAGCATTTCTATATTATACGTCTTCACAAAATGCTGATCTATCTCCACCAGGTAAGTGGTGAAATTACTCTGCTTATCCTGGTCCGACCGTCGCACACTATTGCGGTAGCGGATCATACTACCTGGTATATCGGATGTTGAAGTAGCGTTTATTACCGAAGGCATTTTCAATAATTCCGATTTAAAAAAATCATAGCGACTTACAATGGTAGAATCAAAGATAGCGGGTGATTTTATGACCAACACCTGGTCGTTTTTATAGCCCAGGTTTCCATTGCGCATAAAGTTTAGTTGGTTAAACACAATGATTGTTGCGGCAATCAGGGCGATGGAAAGCATAAACTGGAAAGCGACCAGTACCCGCCTTAACGAAATACCGCTATTGGATATAACCGCAAAACCTTTCAGCACTTTTACGGGTTTGAAAGAAGATAATACAAATGCAGGATAAGCGCCTACCAACAATGCACCTGTTATAAAAACGAGGATGGTCGTTAACCAGAATAAGGGATTTGCACCCAAGCCCGAAGTAAAAAAGCCGGCATTGATGTTTTTGCCGATGAAATGGTTAAACAAAGGCATACAGGTGGCGATAATAAGGAATGCAACCAGTAATGCCAGGATGTTAATAATAAAAGATTCGAGCAGGAACTGAACAATCAATTGCCCTTTTATAGCGCCGGACACTTTTCTTATCCCTACTTCCTTCGCCCTTTCCATCGATTTTGCAGTAGACAGGTTAATGTAATTGATCCATGCGATCAGCAGGATGAATACGCCAATGATAGACAGGAAATACACTTCCTTCTCACTTCCGTTCGCTTCCGCTTCCTTGAGGAGATTGGATTTGAGATGGATGTCGGTAAGGGGCTGCAGATGAAAATATGACCGGAAATTTAATTCCTTCATCACAGTTCCCAAATACTTATCGATAAAGGCCGGGAATTTCGCTTCGAGTTTTTTAACATCGGTGCCCGGAGCGAGCAAAACATAGTTATAAAATTCCGGCCATCTCCAGTTGTCATTACCCCATTCCGGACCCGTTGTTGAAAAGGAAATCAGCATATCGAATTTGATATGAGAATTTTCCGGCACATCACGAAATACTGCAGTTACTTTTAGCGGTAAATCTCCATTCAATGTAAGCGTTTGCCCCATTGGATTTTTTTTGCCAAAATACTTTTTTGCTGACGATTCAGAAATAACAACTGTCTTTGGCTCAGCCAAACAGGTTTTGCTTTTTCCGGTAATTAACGGGTAAGAGAAAATATTGAAGAATGAAGAATCGGCAAGGTATATGTTCCCTTCGTTGTATGTTACAGGCGCTGGATTATCTCCTTTGTATGAAATGGTTGACGCATTCATAAAAAGCGAAATATTCACCAGCCGTGTATAGTCGAGTACTTCCGGGAAATCTTTTTTCATGGCAGGGCCTACAGCAGGATGATTAGCCGCAGTCATCGGCACATTGGAAAAACTTCCCGAATAGGAGATAGGTACCCTGTAAATGTTAGCGGCATTGGTATTGAACCGGTCGTACCCCGACTCAAAATTTACATATTGAAATACAAAGAAACAGGCCGCCATGCCAATCGCCAACCCGAAAATGTTCACCAAAGAATAAATCTTATTCTTCACCAGGTTTCGGTACGCGATTTTAAAATAGTTTCTGAGCATACTGAAGTTTGAGGTTAGTGATTAGTAGTTCCTGCCCACCATTTCACTCACTTCAATGTTAATGAAATCTTTCCGCTACCTGCACGAACATTCACGGGAACGCCGCCCCCATTTAATGTTCCACTGATTCTATCATCGTCTTTTGTGCCGCTGAAATTGGTTAACTGGCTTGCATTGATCCTGTTGCCATGCAGGTCCAGGTTTACACCCACACCGCCCGGAATTTCCAGTGCAATATTTCCTCCGGAGTTTTCAATTTTAGTGTACTCTCCCAGCTTAACAATCTCAACGGCTATATTTCCGCCGCTGGTGGAAGTTTCTACACTGCAGGCCAGTCCCTTCAAATTAATACTGCCCCCGGAAGTATGGGCTATCAATTCTCCTTTTATGTCTTCTCCTTTTACTGAGCCACCGCTGGTAGCCGCATCTATTTTTCCTTTCAGATCATTCAATGTGAGCGAGCCGCCGGATGTATGCAGCTTAATATCGCCTTTTGAATCTGTGGAAGTAATACTGCCACCACTTGTAGCCAAATCAATTTCGCCACTCGAATTATTGAGGGTAATGCTTCCGCCGGAAGTGCGGCCATCGATATTGCCACTTATATCATTTACATGTAAACTACCGCCACTGGTTCTGAAATGCTGGTTGCCCGAAAGGTGATCAAGGGAAATGCTTCCGCCACTGGTGGAGAGTTTGGTATCGATACTATTGGTTACAAATACTTTGAAAGAAATGCTGAGTGCCTTTTTCCAATTCATATTTTTGTTTTTAACTTTTGCAATGGCGGTAAGCTCGTTGTTATTAACCGCGATATCAAGCTGGTAATCTTCATTCAGCCGCTGTTTAATTTCTTCGTTGCTTAACGTGTTGTTCCCCTGGTTCGATTGCACATACACTTCAATACGCGCTTCCGAAG
>DASUFG010000536.1:0-4797 GCA_036274715.1 Agriterribacter sp. | reverse complement strand
AATATATTTTCCTTTACAATCTACTACCACGGCATCTTTGGGAATGGCAATGGTATTTCCCACCGCAATGATTTTCCCTTTCTGAATGAGTAGTGAAGCATTCCGCAGCGTGGTTTGTGCGTTTTTTACAATGGTGGCATTAGTAAAAATATAGGTTCCGCTGCGTTCGTCGGCAACACCGTTTACCGGGAATGTTTGTTGGCCAAATGCGCCGCAGGCTATAAGAAAGCATAGCCACGTGACTATTATGTTTTTCATCTGCAGATGTTTTGAATAAAATATGGAAGTCGAAAGATAGTTCAAAAATGCCTTTTCGCCTGTACAGCCAGTAAGTTTTGCCAACTGCGTGTGAGTATGAATGCCGAAACTCCCTCTCTCTTGTTCGTACTTATTTGCCTCCTGAGAAAAGCTCTTATAACCGGAAAATATCCTTCACGTATTAAATTTTAATCACCTATTTATTCCATGAAAAAGCATATTTTATTTACCCTGGTCCTCTCTATCTTCCTTTTTTCGTGTTCTGAAAAAAAGACTTCCGGAACCCAACCTGTCTATACCGATATTCCTTACCAGCAGGACTATAGTATTAAATACAATATGGCTGAGCCGGGGGTAACCTTGCAAAAAGTGTATGCCGATCGCAATGGGGTTATCAAAATCCTGTCCTCCAACGGGCTCCTGCAACCCTATGCCGGTGAGTTGCTCTACCCCGGAACTATTGTAACAGACGACAGCTATCGACCCATGAAGGATAAAAAAATCACTGGTATGGGTATTTATCAGCACCAGTTTGTCTTTCTCGACGATAAAGCCGTGCTCAGCAACGCATGGGCTGGTAGTTTGTATTCCAAACATAGCCTGCCCGATGCCACTGTTTTTGCCGGGGGGGATGATTTCACTTTCCTCATCTCAAACGGAACCGCATTACAATATATTAAAGGTGACCAGCTATTGTGGGAAAGTAAAACTGGTGAAAAGGTGCTGGATATTACTTACGACAGTGCAAAGAGTGCTTTCTTCATTCTTTCGCCCAATCAAATCTTTTCCTTTAAGCCCGCAGATAAAACCTACACCGCTGTGTTTAAAGCCGACAGTCTTACCTGCTTTACTACCACCAACAGTGGCAAAGATATTGTAGCAGGTACGCACAATGGTTATATCGTAATAGATGCTGATACCCGTCAGCAAAAAGGCGAAACAAATACAACCCTGCCATGGACAGACATTACTGCCGTTACTGAAATAAATGGCAAACTCTGGTTTGGTTCTACTAATGGCGCTTTTATGCTGAAAGAGGACGGTAAATGCAATTACTATGCTTCCAAACGTTGGCTGCCCTCGGATACCGTAACCCATATTGCCCCGTCCAGTGATGGATCGGTACTGATATTGACCAATGCCGGGCTGGGAAAAATCTGCTTTAAGAAAATGACACTGGAAGACAAAGCCGCCTTTTACGATCAGCAGGTCAGGAAAAGGCATATACGGTATGGTTTGTATTGCGATGTGGTTCGCATAAACAATGGAGACTTATCTACAGCTCAACTGGAACCGCACGATAGTGATAATTTATGGACCGCCATGTACCTGGGAAGCCAACTTTTCCGCTACCTCGTTACCCATGACCCGGCAGCTAAGCAAAATTGCATCGAGGCATTTGAAGCCATGGAACGGCTGTATACGATTCATTCCTTCCCCGGCTACTTTGGCCGCTCATACGAAAGGCATGGAATTGCGCCCTTCAAAACAGAACATCGCGAATATTTGAAAGACTACTGGTACCCCGGTTACGAGTATTCCGTAAGCTGGAGGCAGGCCGACAATAAAGAGTGGGACTGGAGAGGAGCTTCAAGCAGTGATCAAACGGTAGGGCAAATGTTTGCCCTTACTCTTGTAGCACAGTATATGGACGACGAAGGTTTAAGAAAGAGAGCGGTGGAATTGATGGACGGACTAATGACGCATATAGTAGATAATGATCTGCAGTTGATAGATGCCGACGGAAAGCCTACTTTATGGGGTATATGGAATCCCGCCTATGTTAACCGCCTTCCGGAAATGGTGGGCGACCGTAAAGTGTATTCATCTAACATTATTGCCTTCCTGCAAACAGCTTATCATTTTACGGGCAAAGAGAAATACAAAACAACCGCCGAACACCTGTTATATAAAGAAGGCTACTTGCGGAACCTTGAAAAACCTTTTAAAGAGATAGGCAAAGCGCCGGAGCATGCAGATGCCTGGAGCAGATCATTGTCTGAAAACTGGAATCATTCAGACGATGAAATGTACTTCCTGGCTTATTGGGGCTTATATCCCTATGCATTAACTGATTCACTCAAGATTCAATATCAGCAGGCTATACGCGATCATTGGGAAGCCGAAAGGCCTGAAAAAGATGCGCTATGGAATTTTTGTTATGCCATGACCGGCGTGGACTCGTTTGATCTTGACCAAAGTATCTGGTTCCTAAAGGAAATGCCAATGGATATGGTCGAATGGTCTGTAGACAACCGGACAAGAAAAGACATCGTGCATATCGATGAAAATTTCAGGGAGCAGACCACGACAGAAGTATTGCCCCCTGATGAAAGACCCGAATTGAAACACAACCGCAACCTGTTTAATTTAGATAAACAAAGTGGTGGGCGCAGCGAACTTGGCGCGGGTGACACCTGGCTTCTCCCCTACTGGATGGGACGTTACCTCGGACTCATAGGTAACGGGAAACCATAGCCGTTTTAATAAAACTTTACCAATTCATTTATACCCCCGGCACAATTTTGGCGTTTTTATCCTCCCTGCTCATTTTGGAGATAAGGAATTTTTAAATCCCGAATACGAATAAACGCTGCATGAACCCATTTTGCCGCTACATATCCATTTTATCTTTCCAGGGTATGTTATGCCTGCTCCTAAGCCATGCAGGGCTGGCCCAGGCGAGCTTTGGCGACTCATTATTTCTTTCTTTCAGGGCAACCCTTTCCGACAATAATATTGTACAACTCCATTGGGAATTTGCTTCAGCCGACAAAAAGCAGGTTCAATTTACGGTGGAACGTTCTATAGATGGTGTGGTTTTCCAACCCTTAAATAATGGGAGTTTCCCTGCAACGCAAACGGGAATAGGGTACCAGTATTCCGACCCGGTCTTTTTGAGAGACAGTGCTTTTTACAGGATAAGCGGGATCGACGGCGATGGAAAAGCAACCTATTATTCTGAGATCAGGAAAGTGCAGCGCGTTGCAAACTCAAAAGCGGAAATTGTAATTATGCCGAACCCCGTTTTTAACAATGCCTCTTTAATTATTAACGCTGAAGGAGTGGGTGAAATCTCCTGCATTTTATATGATATGACGGGTAAAAACATCCGAAGCTATCTCCTTAAAAAAACAACGGTGTACCTGCAACAAATTTTAGATATGTACAGTATTCCCAAAGGGGAATACATTTTAAGCATACGGGGCAATATGATCAATGAGTCAAAACGGATTCTAAAACAATAGAAGCGCTATCTTTGCGGATTATGATGAGTAAGAAATCTTTCATCGCCATTATATTAGCAGCCCTTCTACCTTTAACCTGTTACTTTCTTTTAAAACATTTCAGTGCAAAAGCCGTGGTAATGCCTAAACGCTATTTCTACGATAGCGTTCAAAATATTACTTCCTATGGCAAAACCACTTCCGACACGGTATGGCACAAAGTAAAAAATTTTACCCTTACCAACCAGCTGGGTAAACAGGTTTCTTTAAAAGACCTGGACGACAAAATTATCGTGGCCGATTTCTTTTTTACCTCCTGTCCCAGCATTTGCCCTACTTTAACCCGCAATATGAAACGGTTACAGGATGCATTTAACAAAACAGATACCGTGGTGAGATTCCTTTCTTTTAGTGTTGATCCCGTGCGCGATTCGGCGCAAAAACTAAAAAAATATGCCGATAAATACGGCATTAATCATGATACCTGGTGGATGCTCACGGGCGACAAAGACGAAATTTACGACATTGCTAAAAAAGAATTCAAGGCCAATATCGCCGACACGAAAGTGGATACCAATTTCATACATACTGAATATTTTTTTTTACTGGATAAAGACAGGGTAGTTCGGGGATGGTACAACGGGTTAGACAGCATTCACCTTGAAAAACTGGCCAGGGACGTGGTATTGCTGCTGTTGGAAAAAGAAAAAAAGAAAAAGCGCAGCTTATTTGGCAGTTGAGTCTCACGCATCCAAAATGTTATCACACAAGTTCCAAAAATGAATAGTACAAGCCGTCTTGAACCACAAATTAGGAAGAACGACAAGTTAGCGGGGTTACTGATAGGCGTAGTTTCCTTTGTTGTATTTATAGTAGTGGTCATATTGAGCCAGGTTAAAGTAAACGTAAACCTGGGATTTGATGTACATGTATTTGCTTTAGTCAATGCCATCATCAATTCATTTGTAAGCATTTTATTAATTGCGGGACTGATGGCCGTAAAAGCGAATAATTACATACTGCATAAAAAAATAATGCTCAGCGCTATTTTCTTATCTGTGCTGTTCCTGGTTTCTTATATATGCCACCATCTCTTTGCCGGTGAAACAAAATTTGGCGATATCAATCACGATGGACTGGTAAGCGATGCTGAAAAAGTGGCTTCAGGCTCATGGCGGACATTTTACTTTGTCATCCTGGCTACACATATACCACTTGCGGGTATTATACTTCCGTTTATTTTATTTACAGCCTACAGGGCTTTGATAGCGGAATTTCCACGACATAAGAAAATGGCCCGCATAACATGGCC
>DASUFG010000535.1:0-4694 GCA_036274715.1 Agriterribacter sp. | reverse complement strand
TACCCGGCGCAAAAGGAGTATACACTTGTAAACGGAGAAAAAGGGTCGTTCACGTATAGCGATGGCCAGTGGCAGGGATTTGAAAGTGGCGACATGGATGTTACCATAAAACTTAAGGAACCAATGGCTGTGCAGCGTGTAAGTGTCGCTTTCATGCAGCTTATAGGCCCGGGTGTTTACATGCCGCAATTCGTGCAATTCAGTTGGTCAGATGATGGAAAAAATTTCAGTGACCCTGTTACCATCACTAATAATGTGCCTGATACCACGGTTGAACTGGTAATTAAGCCCTTCGAAGCTATTGTTAACCACAAGACGCAATTTGTCAGGGTGTTTGCGCGCAACCATAAAAAGGGATTTTTATTTGCAGATGAAATCATGGTGTTTTAAGGACCAAGAAAAAATTAAAAAACGACAACTTTTATAAGGTCCTTCAAATGGTAAAAATTGATGTTCAGCAATATCGGAGCGCACGGTATGCAAGTCCCTTTTTGTTTTGAATTTGCCTGGTGACTAAAAGGCTCTTTTTTATTGAAAAAATATATATTTACGCTATTACTAGCCTGTATAATCATACCCTGAGAACTTTTTTATGAGAACATTATATACCCTTGTTTCCCTGCTATTGCTGGCCGAAGTATCATTTGCTCAATGGCAGAAAAGAGAAGTTAAATACGTTGAACACCAGCTTTTCGAAAAATTTTATCCTACTGCCGTGAATTTTTCTGATTCCAGCAACGGCTACGTTGTTGGGAACAACGGAGTTTTAAAGTATAGTAAAGGAAAATGGTCACCGATACTTCAAAACCTGATCTACCTGAATGCTGTGTTCACAGTCAATCCCAGAAATACTTTTATTACAGGTTATAATGGTCTGTTATTAAAATACGATGGCGATTTATTTAAGACATTTAACACTGGCATCACCACGGCACTGCATGGGATTTATATGATTGACTCAACCCTTGGATGGGCGGTGGGAGAAAAAGGCACTATACTTAAAATTGCCGGGGATACAACTTTTAGATATCCAATTTTCCCGAATGTTGACCTTTCAGGCGTTTTTTTTGATTCCCCGTCACATGGTTGGGCTATTGGGCAATTTGGCCCCGACGTTGATTCTGTTTATCGCGGATTCCTTTACGAGTTCAGAAACGATCAATGGTTAATGCACAGCTCGGTTGATGATAAACTAAATGCCATCACCGGTACTCCATCGGGCACTGTATATGTTGCCGGAAACACGAATTTATACCGCTTTAACACCCAACTAAATTCTCTGGAACAAATATTACCGGAAAAATTGGAATTTCCTTTGCTAAGTCTATCAATGCCTAGCGACACTTTTGGAATATGTGTTGGTGCTAATAGGAATTATCTTGTCTTCAAGAATAAAAAATGGAGTAGGTTAAAATCTGAATACTCTGATATATTTGGAGTAAAATGCCTTGACGATACCACCATCTGGGCGATAAGCCAGCAGCCTTTGCCGGTATTCGACCAACTACATACAAACAATCCCTATACCATACTGAAATACGAGGGAAACAACTGGGTTGCCCATTCTCTCGATTACCTGGATGTAAAAAGCGTTCATCCGTTCGATTATGCGATAACAAATGTTGCAGGTTTAGGAAGAAAACATGTAAGAATTAATGGGTCACCAATCAATTTACCTGATGCCACTGATTGGCCTGATTCAATTCCTTTATTACAACAACTATATTTTACGGATGATGTCAAAATATTCAGCGAAGATGTTGCCTGGGGTAATTCGCATATTTTTCTTAATTACATTCATCATGACACGCTCTCGTTTGTGCTGACCAATGATGTTAGCGTTCTCGGGACCTATTTTTTGGCTCAAAAAATGCACATGTTTGATGACACCTCGGCATATTTCATAGGCTACAGGACTGATACCAGTGTTTTGCTTCCATTTATCGGGTACTTCAAAAACAGAGACCTCGTCAAAAAATATGAATTTTCAACGACCCTTTTGCCCAACGGTATTCATTTTGCAAACCGAAAGGATGGATGGATTGTAGGCGATTTGGGATTAATCGCCAGGTACAAATTCGATATTGATGAATGGGAGAGATATTCCTCGCCTACTAAAGAACCTCTATACGCTGTATTTACGGTTGATTCAGAAAATGCATGGTGTGCAGGCGCTAAAGGTACATTATTAAAATATGACGGAATTAAATGGACGAATATGAATATTAACACCTCGAAAAATCTTCATGCACTTTATTTCACCGATAAAGACCATGGATGGGCGGCGGGTCAAGACGGCGTAATATTTAAATATATCAACGGCGTATGGACAAAAGACACCTCTATTACCAAAAACAACTTGGCTTCCATTTATATGGTCGATCCGAATTATGGGTGGATTGGGGGCGACTTCGGAACTTTGCTACAGTACAGTAATCCCGATTCTACTATTAGTGGAAGGACTTCCGGCCCTGGCATATCGTCATCTGTTAGCCCTAACCCGGCAAATAGCAACACAACGATAAAATTTGATCTAAAGAAAAGTGGAACAACCTTGATCAATATTTATGATAAAAATGGCCGCAAAACAGGTAGCTACAGTCTTGGCAGCCTGGAACCCGGTGCCTATTATTATAAAATTTCAGTTTTGAATTTATTAAGTGGGATATATATCTATCATATCATTTCTTCATCGGGTGAAACTGGCAATGGCCGATTTGTGAAACCTTAAGGAGTTTTTATAACAAAAAGTGTTGGGTGTTAAATTTAGATGCCATTCCCGTTGCACCCCTATGCCCATTTTTCCGTATTTTTGCAGGCTAATTTATTACGATATGAGCCGTAAAGGTAAAGTTCTGGTGGCAATGAGTGGCGGTATCGACAGTACCGTTACGGCGCTTATGCTGCACGATGAGGGCTACGAAGTGGTGGGCATTACCATGAAAACATGGGATTATGCCAGTGCGGGCAGCGGCAAAAAAGAAACCGGCTGCTGTAACGTGGATAGCTTTAACGATGCCCGCATGGCGGCGGTAGAACATGGTTTTCCGCATTTTATACTGGATATCAGGAATGAGTTTGGTGATGCGGTGATCGAAAACTTCGTGGAGGAGTATATGGCGGGGCGTACGCCTAATCCTTGCGTAATGTGTAATACCCACATCAAATGGCGGGCATTGCTAAAAAGAGCAGATGCTTTAGACTGCGAATACATTGCCACCGGGCATTATGGTAATATTCACCAGCACAGTAACGGAAGGTATTTTATCAGCAAGGGTATTGACGAAACAAAAGATCAAAGTTACGTGTTATGGGGTTTGCAGCAGGACCTGCTAAGTCGCACCATGTTGCCATTGGGCAAATACCGTAAGTCGCAGATCAGGCAAATGGCTATGGATTATGGTTATCCCGAACTGGCAAAAAAAAGCGAAAGCTATGAAATATGTTTTGTGCCCGACAACGACTACCGTGGTTTTTTAAAACGCAGGGTGGAGGGACTGGAAGAAAAAGTACAGGGAGGTAATTTTGTTGATGCTTCGGGAAAAATTATCGGGCATCATAAGGGATATCCTTTTTATACGATCGGGCAGCGGAAGGGGCTTGATATTGCATTGGGAAAACCAGCCTATGTAACACAAATCATTCCCGAAACCAATACTGTTATTTTGGGCGATGAAGAAGACCTTAACCGCCAGGAAATGCTGGTAGGCAAGCTCAATTGGCTGAAGTACGATGGCGTTCCGGATGGAATGGAAGCTACTACTAAAATCAGGTACAAAGACAAAGGAACCATTTCTTCCCTGCTCAATCACGAAAAAGGTATACAGGTTAGCTTTTATGACCATGTAAAAGGCATTGCGCCGGGGCAAAGCGCCGTTTTTTATGAAGGCGATGATGTCATTGGCGGAGGGGTAATCATGAGAAGTTAACAGATGTTGTAATTGATATTTTTGATTCCGTTGTTTTAGAATGTGCTTCCCCCTCCAAATACATCTGCAATAAAAAGACAATCAAAACGTTAGCAATCGTAAAGTGAAATTTCTATTTTCTATTGACAACCTGCCTAAGCAACATTAAACGTGGAAAGATTGTCTAAAGCATAGCTTATTTTCCAATTTCAGAATATGAATAAAGTCCGGAAATTTTTTTTTCTACTGGCGGCAATCCCTGTTTTTTGCGGTCTGCAATTCTGCAAAAAACAAACAGACAGTTTTTCTCTTGCACCCGTAAGCGATTACTACCCCGTGGAAGTGGGGAAATATATTGTTTATCAATTAGACTCGACTGTATTTACAAACTTCGAAACCACCAAAGAAATTCATAGCTACCAGGTAAAGGATATCATTGATGCCGAAATTACAGATAACCTCAACCGGCCCAGCTTTCGCATCCACCGGATGATCAGGGATTCGGCAGGATTAACGCCATGGGTAAGTAACGCCACCTTTATGGTTACCCCTTTAAATAATTCAATTGAATACGTGGAAAACAATCTGCGTTTCATCAAACTGAAATCGCCCGTTAAAGAAAATTACTTCTGGCAGGGCAACAATTATATTGATGCGGAAGACAAATTAAGCTACCTGAAATTCTGGGAATACCAGTACAGAGAGGTAGATCAACCATATACCCTAAACAATGCCGTTGTAGACAGCACCGTTACCGTTTTGCAAAATGATGAAGCCATGGGCGAC
>DASUFG010000534.1:0-8750 GCA_036274715.1 Agriterribacter sp. | reverse complement strand
CAACGGAAAGCCCTTCACCTCGTATGTCCAGGGCAAAAGATTATTGATTTCACCGGTTTGTGTGTCAATCAATGCCAGCGTCATCAAGCCCAGTTCATTTCGTACAAACGACAATACGTGATCGTTGTCGTAAAATTTTGGATAGGTGTACACCGGGTTACCCCCGGCTTTTGGAACCTCCTGCAAAACCGACCCGGTTGCCGCATCGAGCACATGCAATGTGGCTTTTTGGTCGGGCGAATATTGCACGGCAATTATTTTTTTACCATCTGCCGATATATCGGGTTGAAAATATTTACTACGATGTGTGAGCTGTGTAACTTTTTTGGATGAAATATCCAGCAACTTTATTACACTGTAATCACGTTGACCCCACCGGGGATCTGGCTCATAAGCGGTATACATAATCTTTCCGTTTCTGTAAGCGTAATAATCATCACGTGATATATCTTTAATCCTTATTCTGTCTTCCCCTTTTTTTGTAATAATGTACCATGCAGGCAGGTTGCGATATGTTTTCTTAAACACAACCAGGGAATCATCACCGGCAAAATAGGGCTGGATGTAGTCCGATACATAGTGCTCCTTTCCGGAGGTGACAAAAGAAGTACCCGATTGCAAGGAAGATTGATGTTTATAAAAGTCCGTTGCGTTTTTTACAAAATCATCATAGGACAATCCTGCATATTTTTTTACGGCCTTCTGAAACGGGTAAAACAGTCCTTTAAACCGGGCCGCATCATCTGTTACTTTTCCCCAGAAGTCAACGCCATATTTTTCTCTGCCATAACCGGCCAATAAATAGCCCAATGCATAATGGTCGGGTATATAGTGCCTTAATGACCCATTGCGCAATTTCATATAACTGTATTGTCTATTTGCCTGCCATAACGAACGGTAAGGATTAAAAAAATAAGGTATCCGTCCCCTGCCCTGGGCGCTTACAAGTGTTTCCTGGAATACCGCATCCCCTTCAAAAAACCAATTAGGAACAGCCACGCCATTAGCTATAGCCTGTCCTTCTTCGCCCAACACAATATATATCGCTTTTGACAAGCCCTTCCGGAAGTTCATATACTGTTGAACATGCCGGTATTCATGAATAGCCAGGTTATCGGACCAGGATAAACTACCCAATTCAAAATTGTTGAACTGCGGCGTGAGAAAAAATTCGCTACGCCAGGGTGCCAGCGCAACATATGCATTGGACTGTGTAGTTTGATTTTGCAACACGATATTTATCTTACGCCGGGCATCACCCGCAGTGGCGCTGGTATGTGCATTGAGGTACTGAATGATATTGCTCATCCGCTGCGCAGATGAATCTAATCCACGTGGAAAGATTATCCTCGCCGCCGGCGTATTTACCTGTTTCCATTTAACAGATGGCGGATTTGCTCCAAATTCCTGGGTAAAAGCAGGGATTACTGCAGCTAATAAAAAAAACGACAGGAGAGATAAACGCATATTCAAATAATTGCGCTTTAAATATACGGTCAAATTTAATAGCGACGATAGCTGGTCCCTATTGCCGGCCTGCGTTTATTTTTATGTCAAATACCCGATAATTGCAGGATTTTTGTTATCTTTTGCACTCAGATTTTTAGTGACTTACAAGGAAAAACCAAATTTCACAATGGCTGGCTGATTTCCAGCAAGCGTTTGGCTGTAATGGAAAGCCTGCTTTTAAGTTGCGGTGTCTTTATTTTAGTTGTATGATCAATGCTATTATTGTTGATGATGAAGAACATTGCGTAAACCGTCTTTCCGGACTGCTTCGCCAGCATTGCGGTTCATCGGTAAACATACTCGACAGTTTTAACACCGTGGATGAAGCTGTTTCGGGAAGCATTGTTTTACAGCCCGATCTTCTTTTTCTCGACATGCAGATCCATGATAAAACAGGGTTTGATCTTTTAAAACAGGTAAACAATCTCAATTTCGATGTGATCTTTACCACAGCATACGAAAAATATGCCGTGCAGGCTTTCAAATTCAGCGCGATTGATTATCTGCTTAAACCAGTTGACGGCGATGAACTTAAGAATGCCGTGACAAGGCTGGAAGAGAGAATGTATAAAAATGAAACCCAAAAAAAAATTGATGCTCTTTTCAACAATATGAAAACCACGCAATCTGCAACCAGGCGGATAGGCATTCCCACTGTTAACGGCATAACCTATGTAAGTATTGGAGATATTATCCGATGTCACAGCGACATTAATTATACCACCTTCTTTTTGCGGGACAATAAAAAAATAACCGTAGCCAAAACTTTAAAAGAATTTGAAGAAATGCTTTCGGATTATCATTTTTTCAGGGTGCATAATTCACACCTGGTAAACCTTGCCTTTGTGAAAAGCTACCATAAAGGTAAAGGCGGCTACATTATTATGCAGGACAATTCTGAAATTGAGGTGTCTACGCGGCGGAAGGATGATCTCTTAAAAAAATTATCCGAAAAATAAAATACACCCGGGTTGCTTTTCATTCATATGGCACATTCATATCAAATAGTTACATGACAGCACATGACGGCTTTAAAAGCGCTATACTATACATTTGATGAATCGATTGTTTTACCGTTGGAAAATAAAAAAGAATGCAGGTTATTTTAGGGGTTTTTTACCACTTTATAGGAGGTTTCGCATCGGGGAGCTTTTATACACCTTTCAAAAAAGTAAAGGGTTGGGCCTGGGAAAGTTACTGGATAGCCGGCGGCATTTTTTCCTGGTTGATTGTCCCTCCACTGG
The DNA here is from genome assembly GCA_036274715.1 of Agriterribacter sp. Lineage (GTDB taxonomy): Bacteria > Bacteroidota > Bacteroidia > Chitinophagales > Chitinophagaceae > Agriterribacter. The sequence goes on along the minus strand of DASUFG010000534.1, from coordinate 5,997 downwards.
CAGCATATTTAACTATTCCAAATTTCACAACAATTATTAAGGAAACCAGCGGTGACACCATGGGCATTACCTACCTGTTTGGTGTATTATGGGGCATCGGCGGACTTACCTATGGACTTGGCGTACGATATTTAGGCATCTCCCTGGGCACCAGCATTATCCTGGGCTTATGTATGGTTTTTGGTTCACTCATTCCATCCATATACTATAATTTTTTTCCCCAGGAAGGTAAGGATACTTTTAGCATGCTGGTTCATTCCACGTGGGGACTATATGTATTGGCAGGATTAGCGGTATGCGTGTTAGGAATTATTTTATGTGGCAAGGCAGGCATCATGAAAGAAAAGCAATTGAGTGCGGCGGGTACCGATCCACACGGCATGGAAATAAAAACAGAATACAAATTCGGGTTGGGTTTGCTGGTCTCCATAATATCAGGTGTTTTAAGCGCTTGTTTTAATTTTGGAATAGAATCCGGCAAATCAATGGCGCATACCGCCAACGAATTATGGAAGTCGGCGCATCCCAACCAGGGAGAATTTTTGTTTCAGAATAATGTCATCTTTGTGGTAATATTATGGGGCGGGTTAACCACTAATTTTATTTGGTGCATGATCTTAAATGCCCGTAACAAAACTTTCGGCGATTACACCAACACCAAAACACCGTTGCTGTCTAATTACATTTTTTCCGCGTTGGCGGGTATTACCTGGTTCCTCCAGTTCTTCTTTTACGGTATGGGCGAAAGCAAAATGGGAAATGGAGCCAGTTCCTGGATATTGCATATGGCCTTTATCATATTAGTTGCCAATATGTGGGGAATTATCCTTAGAGAATGGAAAGGGGTTAGCACCAGAACCAAATCTATCATCACGCTTGGAATTGCAACTATTATCATTGCGGTTTTATTGGTGGGATATGGTAATTCACTCAAATAATTTTTTGATACGCTAAAAATAAAAAATATGCCATCTGTTTCAACAAACGAATTTAAGCATGTAAGTTATTTATGGGACGATGCGAAAGCTGCTGCGCTTGCAGGCGATGAAGTGGGATTATTGATTTACCGTTCCAACTTATTAGGTGCCGACTTGCGATTAACCAACTATGGCGGCGGCAATACCTCCTGCAAAGCAATAGCCAAAGATCCCCTCACGGGTAAAGAAACGGAAGTAATGTGGATAAAGGGTTCGGGGGGTGATTTGGGCACCCTAAAGAAAAGTGGATTGGCCGCGCTGTATGTAGACCGGCTGAGAAGTTTAACCAACGTTTACCGGGGTATTGAACATGAAGATGAAATGGTGGAATTGTTTAACCATTGCATTTTTGATCTGGCTTCCAAAGCGCCGTCGATAGATACGCCACTGCACGGCTTTCTTCCCTTTAAACATATTGATCACCTGCATCCCGATGCGGCTATTGCCATTGCGGCCGCTAAAGACGGAAAACGCATTACCCAGGAGCTTTTTAAGGGCACAATAGGTTGGGTTGAATGGCAGCGGCCGGGATTTGACCTTGGATTAAAACTAAAACAATGCCTTGATAACAATCCGGGTATCCGGGGCATTATGCTGGGCTCTCATGGACTGTTTACATGGGGGGATACGGCATACGAAAGTTACATGAACACGCTGGAAGTGATTGAACGTTGTGCAGAATATCTTGAAGAACACAGCAAAAAGAAAACCACTTTCGGTGGACCTAAATTGAAAGCTTTAGCAAAAGAAGAACGCCTGAATAAAGCTTCGCTCCTGGCGCCCATACTTAGGGGGTTTTGTTCTTCCCAAATAAATATGGTTGGTCATTTTACCGATGATGACCGGGTACTGGAGTATATCAATTCGAACGATCTCGAAAGGCTGGCGCCTATGGGTACCAGTTGCCCCGATCATTTTTTGAGAACCAAGATCAGTCCGCTGGTATTGGATATTAAGCCGGAAGAAAGTGTTGCCGATATCGCGGCGGTAAAAGAAAAGCTGAGCCCACAATTTGAAGCGTACAGAAAAATGTATTCGGAATACTACGAAAAATGCAAACATCCGAATAGCCCTGCTATACGCGATGCTAATCCTGTTGTTATATTATATCCCGGGGTGGGCATGTTTACCTTTGCGAAAGACAAGGGAACAGCAAGGGTAGCGGCTGAATTTTATATCAATGCTATTAATGTGATGAAGGGGGCAGAGGCTATATCCGAATATACTTCATTGCCCCGGCAGGAAGCTTTTAATATTGAATATTGGTTGCTCGAAGAAGCAAAACTTCAGCGCATGCCAAAGCCAAAAGCTTTATCGGGAAGGATCGCATTGGTAACCGGCAGCGCTGGTGGCATTGGAAAAGCCATCGCAAAAAAATTTGTCAACGAAGGCGCCGTAGTGGTAGTAAACGATAATGACGCGGAAAGGCTGCAAGGTGCAAAAGAAGAATTTACAACACAATATGGTAAAGATGCTTTTGTTGCCGAATTGCTTGATGTAACCGATGTGACTACGATTCAAAAAACATATCGGGCTGCTGCGCTTGCTTTTGGAGGCGTAGATATAGTGGTGAATTGCGCAGGCTTATCAATTTCCAAACCAATAGAAGACCATACTGAGAAGGATTGGGACCTGCTGTACGATGTGTTGGTAAAAGGACAGTTTCTCGTTACCCAGGAAGGAGTAAATATTATGCGTAAACAGGATTTAGGTGGTGATATTTTGAATATTGTAAGTAAAAATGCATTGGTAAGCGGACCTAATAATGCAGGTTATGGATCGGCTAAAGCGGCGCAATTACACCTTAGCCGCTTAAACGCAGCCGAACTGGGCAAAGATCATATACGGGTAAATGTGGTGAACCCCGATGCGGTAATATCCGACAGTAAAATATGGGCCGGCGCCTGGGCGCAGGGACGCGCAAAAGCCTATGGTGTAACCGTTGAGGAACTGCCTGCATATTATGCGAAACGTACATTGCTGAATGAAATCATTTTACCTGAAGATATCGCCAATGCCTGCTTTGCATTAACCGGCGGGCTGTTAAATAAATCCACGGGCAATGTATTGAATGTTGACGGAGGGGTGGCAATGGCCTTTGTAAGATAGCAAGGAAACCTGGTGATCGTAAGTGGCGGATGGCAAAGAATATGGAAGGCTCAGCTTTTCAAATCTAAAATTTTTAATTTAAAATACTTCATGCAACGCGTATCGTTCATCATGAAACTGCACAAAGGCTTTGAAGCAGAATATCAGAAACGGCACGAAGCGTTATGGCCGGAATTGCAATCATTACTGAAAGAAACAGGAATCCGGGAATACTCAATTTTCCTGCACGAAGCAACGGGGAATTTATTTGGCTACTTACAAATTGTTGATGCATCTGCAATGAATCGCTTGCCTGAACATCCTGTTATGCAGCGCTGGTGGAATTACATGAAGGACATTATGGATGTGAATGAGGATGAATCTCCTGTAAGCATTCCATTAAAAGAGGTGTTTTACATGCCCTAAAAACAAATGCATGCTGATAGAAAAAAGCAACATCAATAAGCACAATGAAACTTTGCTGAAAAAACATCGGCGCAATTTTGACTTTATCAGCGCCGATTTTAAACAAACAGAAGACATTCTTAGAAAACTCATGGACTTCCAGGTTGCCATTCCGAGCTGGGCACTGGGAACCGGGGGAACCAGGTTTGGGCGATTTCCAGGCGGGGGCGAACCCCGCAACCTTGAAGAGAAAATTGAAGATATCGGTTTATTGCACGCCCTTAACCAATCAAGCGGGGCTATATCGCTCCATATACCGTGGGATATTCCCGAAAATCCTTCGCATATCAAAGCCCTTGCTGCGCAAAACGGGTTACGGTTTGATGCCATGAATTCAAATACGTTCCAGGACCAGCCCGGCCAGCCACTGAGTTATAAATTCGGTTCTTTGCAACACGTAAACAAAGCCGTACGTCAACAAGCGATCGATCACAATATTGAAGTCATTCAACACGGCATTGAACTGGGCTCAAAATCACTTACGGTATGGCTTTCAGATGGCTCCTGTTTTCCTGGACAACTGAACTTCCGCGAGGCGTTCCAGAACACACTAAACGGCTTAAGGGAAATATATAAAGCATTACCCGACGACTGGAAAATATTCGTGGAATATAAGGCTTATGAACCCAATTTTTATTCAACAACTGTAGGCGATTGGGGACAATCGTATTTGTATGTGAGTAAACTTGGAGACAAGGCCTATACTTTAGTTGACCTCGGACATCATTTACCCAACGCCAATATTGAACAAATTGTTTCTCTCTTATTAATGGAAGGGAAATTGGGCGGCTTTCATTTCAACGATTCCAAATACGGCGATGATGATCTTACAGCAGGGAGCATTAAACCCTATCAGTTGTTTCTGATTTTCAATGAACTGGTTGAGGGGATGGATGCCAGAGGAATGAATCACACCACCGATTTGGGTTGGATGATTGACGCTTCGCATAATGTAAAAGATCCTTTGGAAGATTTGCTGCAATCCGTAGAGGCGATAATGATCGCTTATGCCCAGGCATTGCTAACTGATAAAAAAGCATTGCAACAGGCACGCATGGACAATGATGTGGTGAGGGCGCAGGAAATACTGCAGCAGGCTTTCCGTACCGATGTGCGACCGTTCGTGGCTGAGGCAAGGCTTCGTGTAGGGGCGGCCTTAAATCCCATAGCTTTATTCCGCCATGAAAAAATACGCGGGCATCTCATCAAAAACAGGGGATCCGGTAGTGTGGCTACAGGGTTGTAGTATGGTATGAGCGCAGGTGGCAAGTTACGGGGGTAGTAAGTAAATGCGGATCCTTAACTATTTTTTTCAACCACTCCCCTATGGCTCCTGACCAGAACTCCCGAATTCGATCGCGATCTTACTATTTTAACAATATGATAAATAATAGCATTCCGGTAATAGCGATATACGATATTGGCAAAACCAATAAAAAGGTATTCCTTTTTAACGAAGCCTATAAAGTGGTATATGAAAAAAATGTAACCCTGCCCGAAACAGCTGATGAAGATGGCTTCCCTTGCGAAGACCTTGGGCTATTGACCCAATGGATAAAGGAATCATTTGCTGCAATAACCAGCCTGAAGGAATACGATATTGTGGCAATCAATTTTACGGCTTACGGCGCAAGCTTTGTTCATATTGGTAAAAATGGGGAGCCCTTAACGCCGCTCTACAATTACCTTAAACCATACCCGAAAGATTTACACCGCAAATTCTATTCAACCTATGGGGGTGAAATCATGTTTTCTATGCATACAGCTTCCCCTTTGTTGGGCAGCTTAAACTCGGGGCTGCAGTTGTATCGCCTAAAATATGAGAAAAAATCTCTTTTCAATCAGATCGCGAATTCATTACATCTCCCACAATACATCAGTTACCTGGTTACGGGAAATATATGCTCCGATATCACCAGTATTGGCTGTCACACCAACTTATGGAATTTCCCTCAAAACAACTATCACGAATGGGTGTACAGGGAAGGCATTATTGATAAGCTTCCTCCCATTTTTGCTTCAGACGCAGTTAAGGAAATGGATGGCCCTTCAAAAAAAATAAAGACAGGCGTTGGGTTACACGATAGTTCAGCCGCGCTTATTCCTTACCTCACTAATTTCCGGGAACCTTTCATATTAATTTCAACCGGTACATGGTGTATCAGTTTTAATCCCTTCAATACTAACCCCCTCACTGTCGAAGAGCTACAAAAAGATTGCCTGTGCTATATGACCTATCGCGGTACGCCGGTAAAGGCTTCCCGTTTATTTGCGGGCTACGAACATGAGCAACAGGTAAAATTGCTGGGTTCGCGGTTTAATGTAGCTGCTGATTTCTACACTACGGTGAAGTATGACAAAAATATGATTGCCCTCCTGCGGTCGCAAAGTTATCGCCGCACCAAAACCTTGAGCGCATCCATCACTGTATTTGCTGAAAGAGATCTTGCATCATTTGGCACTTATG
>DASUFG010000533.1:0-3675 GCA_036274715.1 Agriterribacter sp. | reverse complement strand
GGCGGCAAGCAGACCTAGCGCGTTTACTTTTTCGTGTTGCAACTGCGTGGTGGCAAAGGCTTTTGCCCGTTCGGTCATGTAGCCAATCAGGCGTTGAATAAAATCAGGATTAAGCGCTTCCAATGCTGCAAAATGCTTTTTATGCATGCGAAGCATTTTCACTTCGCCGGATGCATAAGAATTGCCAGGGTAGGTTTTCATCCTCGAATAAGGCATCATTCCACCTACACCACCGGTGATATTGTTATTTTCGAACGTAAAATAATAGACCTGCCGGCCATTGATGTACATGTAAAATACCACTTTGCCCAACATGGAAAACCACATGATTTCGGCCGGGTCTCCATATTTGGCAACCAGGTCGCCATCGGCATACTCGTGGTATTCCGAATGATCCCGTATCCACAACAGGTGCTCATCGGGCAAGTCCCTTAATGCAATAACCTTTCTTAAATCCTCAAGCGTTGCGGTTTGCATGGTGACATTTGTTTATTGATTCGCCTTATTATCAAGATAATTATTGAACCATATGACATTAGCGCTAAAGCCGCTGTTACGGATACCGTAAGTTTGTGCTTTATGCATTAACTGCCTGCAACGTGACTTCAATTAAAAAATAATCCTGCCAACTAAAACAAAAGGAGGATTATTGAGGGTTTGTCGAGGATGGTTGGAACCTTGTTCAAACTTATTCATTAATTTCCAAATGTGGAAAAAAGGATGCATTTCGATGACTGCGGCAATGGAAACCTGCTGCTACCTGGTGCATCAACAAGAACTTACAGTTTGAATCTGCTGGATTATCTGAAATAGCATTTGTATAGATTGGACACACGAGGGAAAAAATTTACCTTGCTGTTCGATATTATTCAGCGCCCACAAATGCCCAGGCCTCATCCATCCGGGAAATATCAAAGTATCGTTCAGCCCTTCCTTTGCTGGCCCGCTCAAAAAATAGATTGTCAATCGGCACCAGGGCTTTCATTATTTTTGAATGCGCAACTACCGCTAAATGTCCGAGGTGTTTATATTGCCGGAGTACAAAAATAATATCCTGGAAAAAGGCCTTTGCTTCGGTTGCAGCAATCTTAAACTCATCTATTTTCACCAATATATTTACCTTATCAAATCCCTGCGCTAATTTTTCATTAAAAAACTTTTGTGCGATTTTTTCATCCGTTTCTGTAAAGCCACCAATCACTTCAAATGCAAGAATGTTGTTGTTGAATGTTTTAATTTGTTCAATCATGGTACTTTTTTTTCGGGTTAATCATTTAAGCATTCACTATTTGCTCCTGTTCTTCTATGTGTGCTGATCTTCCATTACATTGAATCGAATACCGGTCCAAGCCGGGTGCTTTCCGGTAAGCGATCCCGCGGAACACCCGTATGAGTATATAATCATCCCGGTTGACAAAAGCGGGCGCCCGGGAATTAATGGGGTTTCAAAATTATTCAATAACCGGGAGAATGCAAAAGAAACGACAGTGGTTTATCGCCACCCCGCCGCAGCGGATCACAATGAAGTTCCTTTTTCCAGGTTCCGCTATAAATTCCCACAATGGAACGTTAACTTTATCCTAATTAAACAATGATGCCCTGTATGGCATAACCCGTTTAACAAATGATCATGAACAATCCTTCAAAAACGACTTTGCTATTCTCTATTATCTTAACCTGCTGCATTACTGTATTCAGCCAGGACAATAACTCCTCACTGGATGCGATAACCGTAGTAGCCCCCGGTGCTACCCTTCAACTGGTTTCTAATCAATTTACATTCACTGAAGGTCCTGCAGTTGATAAGCAGGGCAATATTTTTTTTACCGATCAGCCCAACGATAAAATCTGGAAGTATGATACCAATGGTAAGCTCTCGCTTTTCATGGAAAAAACCGGGCGTTCCAATGGACTGTATTTCGACGGCAAAGGGAATCTCATCGCCTGCGCAGACGAAAAAGGTGAACTGTGGTCCATCAACAAGTATGGTAAAATAACCGTATTGCTGGATAACCTGGGCGGCCACCGCATGAATGGGCCAAACGATCTTTGGATTGACCCAAAAGGCGGCATCTATTTTACAGATCCTTATTATCAGCGTGACTATTGGGAAAGACAAAAACCGGAAATCGACAAGCAAAATGTCTATTATTTACCGAAGGGAGGAAAACAAGCTGTTATTGTTGATAGCATGCTTGTGCGTCCCAATGGCATTGTGGGCACGCCCGATGGAAAGTATTTGTACGTAGCGGACATAGGCGATAGTAAAACCTATAGATACCACATCAACACCGATGGAAGTTTAACCAACAGGCAACTCTTTGTTTCCATGGGCTCCGATGGCATGACCCTCGACAGCGAGGGCAACCTCTACCTGTCGGGCAAGGGCGTTACGGTTTTCGACAAAACAGGCGCTGAATTGGGCAATATCCCCGTGCCTGCTCCATGGACGGCGAATATTTGTTTTGGTGGTAAAAACAAAAACATATTGTTCATTACGGCAACCGAAGCGGTGTACACTTTACAAATGAAGGTGAAGGGATCGCAATGACCATTTAGTTCTAACGTCATTGCGGGGAAAAGTATAGCTTTTTCTGGCGCAGATGGTGCATCGGGACCTCTGTGTCTACCAAAGAAACCGGTCTCTGACCGGCGCCGCGTTGTTCAATGCTAATTGCAAATTGGATATTTTAAACAAACACGGATGCTCCCGCAGAACATTCGCGGCCATGCGTGAGGTTGCATTTTTCTAATCATTGGCATCTTACTAATGCTTCGCTATGGAGATTGCTTCTGCGTGAATAGCATTTCTAAACTCCATCATCCTGCAACGCCTCGCAATGACGTGGTTTTTTTTACCTCCGCACTACATCAAACATTTTTACATAATGTTCAGATGGCATCAGAATGCCCGCGCTTTTGCTGTAAAATTCCGGGCCGATTGCGTAAATCCCTTTTTTCGTTTTCGTCCATTCGGCATTGGCCATGGGATGGTAAGTCATCATTTTATCCCAGTTTTTATAATACTGGTGACCGTTGGTTTCCTGCAAGCCCAAATCCATTTCGGGAAATGGCGGCAGCCGGGCCGCCACCGACTTATTCCAATCCACCAATATCGGGTTTACCGTGAGGTCTGCGCAAAAGCAGGGAATCTTTTTTTCATAAGCCAGCTGCGCAATTTTCATGGTCATGCTCAGGGTTTTGGCAATGGCCTTAAGTGCGATGGAGCCATAGCCCTGCTCAAGCCGCCGGGCAGCATCCTCCACTGTATGCGCACTTTCATCGGCAGCAATGCGCACGCCCAGGTTGCCTACAAAGGTTTCATTAAATTCATCAAAAGGTTCTTCTATTACAGCAATCTGGTCAAGCGCCTTTATTTTATCCGCATGATCAATGAAACGCATCAATGTTTCCTTTTGCTCGTATCTTCCATTGGCGTCAAAATAGTAAGGTATTTTGCCATTTTTGGTATAGGGCGTTTCCTGGTGGCCAATGGCTTTATGCAGATCCGTAAGAAACTGGATGTCTTTCTCAATCATCTCCTTTTGACTTCCTGCGGAACCCGTCTTTAGCTTCATGATAAAATAGCCTTGTTCCGCTGCCTCCTTAAGCTTTGAAATTGGGGTACCTACGCTGAAAGCAGGGATACTGGCCACTTTAGTATGGTGATGAGAG
>DASUFG010000532.1:0-2972 GCA_036274715.1 Agriterribacter sp. | reverse complement strand
GTTCATGAGCTGGCATAAAGTGAGCTTGGCTGATTGTAACAGGTTATGGTTGTCGATGGCTGCCAGTTCATTGGCAGATAATTGGCCTTTCATGTCCGAAAGCATAAAGCTTCCCGTGGCACCTTTTTCAACCAATACCGTGAGCCGTTCTACCTGGCTGCGGGTTACTTCGGTTTGCTCCTGCATAATTCTCCATGTATCTTCACTGTTCAAAACGGTTAGATAAGCAAGCATTACCTCCAGCGTAAGTTTGTCTTTTGACTGCTGCCATTCCATCTCGCTGGCGTCGCGGGCGTAACGTGTTTGCCGGATGAGATTTTGTAACTGCAGCCCGCTAAACAAGGTAAGTCCTGCATTTAATCCTACACCCGAAGAGGCAAAGCGTTGGTCAATATAATTATTAGTGAATGGATCAATGGCTCGACCCTGGTTCCCTCCGTAACCCCAATTGCCATTGAGATCGGGCAATAAATTGGCTTTTGCTTTATTCAAATCAGCTTTTGCTGATTCTACCAGCAACTCATTTTGTTTTACGGGTATATTATTGTTTAGCGCGGTTTCAACGCACTGCTTTAAAGAGTATGGTCCATTTTGCGCCTGGCCGTTTACCCATATAATGCAAGTCAATACCCATGCTATTGTCCCTCGATTGAGCTGTAACATTGTATACTAATTTTTACTGCTTTGTAAATCTTTTCCCGACTTCTAATTTTCTATAATTTTTCCATCCAGCAGGTTGATAATATGCGTACCATACGCCGCGTTTTTTTCTGAATGGGTTACCTGTATAATCGTAACGCCTTCTTCTTTGTTTAGTTTTCTAAACAACTCCATGATCTCTTCACCCTGCTTTGAATTAAGATTACCTGTAGGTTCATCGGCAAGCAGGAGACTGGGTTTGGCAACCAACGCCCTCGCGATACCCACCAATTGCTGCTGTCCGCCCGAAAGTTGGGTAGGAAAAAGATCTTTCTTCCCAACGATCTGAAAGCGATCCAGTGCGTCTGCTACAATGGCCTTGCGTTCTGAAGATTTCATGTCCTGGTAAATAAGCGGTGTCTCAATATTTTCATACACCGTTAGTTCATCTATAAGATGATAGGCCTGAAAAACAAAACCAATAAATTTTTTATACAGCAACGACCGCTGTTTTTCTTTCAACAGGTGCACGGCTTCACCCATAAAATAATGATAGCCTTCAGTGGGGTCATCAAGCATACCAATAATATTGAGCAGGGTTGATTTGCCCGAGCCCGAAGGTCCCATGATGGAAATAAATTCTCCCTGGTTAACTTTAAGGTTAATGTCTTTCAGAATATGGGTTTTCTGACCGCCGGTTGTAACCGATTTACCAATGTTTTTAAGTTCAATCATTGCATTTTTTTTGAAGGGATATAAATCGCGTTAGAAATTAACTTCATTTTCAACTTCATGTCCGCACGTACCTGCCAATTTGTATTGCTTTTGCACAAACCAATACATAAAATTAATGCCATGAATTGAAGTGTTTGACGATCAGTTTATTATAAAACCTATTGAACAGGCACTGTACGCTTTTGATACACTGGAAGTATGATTATGATACAGGGCATAAAACGTCATATCAACGGTTGGGTTCTTACGTTTGGAGACATGCGCAAAACAATTTAATCATCTTTTACGTAGGTTTGTAAAAACATATATTGATGAATAAATACCTGTATATCATAGCCGCGTTGCTTTTATTTGCCTGTAAAGGAAAGGAAAAAAAGGCCGAAAAAGCGGCCGATTTATCCGCTGTACAACAAACTACAACACATTCCGAAGCCTTCAATACGTCGTTTGAAAAGGTACTCAACGGTTATTATAAACTTCGTGATGCCCTGGTTGCGGACGATACCGCAGCCGCTAATCATGCCGCCTCATTGTTGATGCAATCGGCAAATGATTTAAAATTGGATGAATTGAAAAGCATTGATACCAGCAACATCATCATCCCTACAGCTCAAACGTACACAGGCGGAATAAACAGTGAATGTGAAGGCTTGCTGGGTGAAACCGACATTCAGGATAAACGCAGGTCCTTCCAGATGATATCGGCTGGTTTGTTTGACCTGGTTCGCACGATAAGGTACGATAAAGAAAAAGTGTACCTGCTGCATTGCCCGATGGCGTTTAACGATGCCGGAGCCGATTGGCTGAGTAGTTCTACAGAAATCAAAAATCCATATTTCGGAAGTAAAATGCTTACCTGCGGATCGGTAATAGATTCTGTTGTTTTACGATAGTCCATGGGTTCGTACTGCTAAAATAGGTACCACCATGTTCAAAAAGATGCTGTGTTTGCCTGTGCTTTTATGCACTGCAACAATGATCCAGGCACAGGCTGGTTATACGTTAAGCGGTTATGTTAAAGACGGACTGAGCGGCGAAACACTGATTTCCGCTTCCGTGAGTGTTAAAGGAGAAACCAGGGGGGTTAGCAGCAATCAATACGGATTTTATTCTATCACCTTACCTAAAGGAAAATACGTTGTCATCGCCTCTTTTGTTGGCTACGAGCCGCTGGCGATAGAAGTTGACCTCAATAAAAGTGAACAGCACAATTTTGACCTTTCTCCCCAGGCTACTACATCCCAGGAAATCGTTATTTCTTCCCGGAAGCGCGACGCCAATGTGAAGACTGCCCAGATGGGCAAGATTGATCTGTCTATCAATACCATAAAATCTATTCCTGTATTGTTTGGCGAAGTAGATGTGTTGAAAACATTGCAGCTTATACCCGGAGTTCGTAATGCCGGTGAAGGAAATAGTGGCATTTATGTACGGGGTGGCGGCCCCGATCAAAACCTTATTATGCTTGATGATGCGGTGGTGTATAACCCGGGACATTTGTTCGGCTTCTTTTCTATTTTTAATGGAGATGCTATCAAAAACCTCACCTTGATCAAGGGCGGTATGCCTGCACAGTATGGTGGACGCCTGTCTTCGGT
>DASUFG010000531.1:0-4026 GCA_036274715.1 Agriterribacter sp. | reverse complement strand
AGATCGCTTAGTACACATCCAATAAAAATCTTCCTTCCTCTTTCAATTGTTCAACAAATGAAAATGCTTCACTTACCGATTTGCCACCATGGTGTTCGGCGATCTGTATTAAAGTGTTTTCCACATCAGCGCTCATGGGAGCTTTTGCGCCGCACACATATAAATAGGCTCCCTCGTTAATCCATTTCCAGAGTTCGTCACCATGTTCCAGCATGCGATGCTGTACATATATTTTTGATTTCTGATCTCTTGAAAAAGCAAGGTTTACTTTAGACAGTACCCCCGTATCAACCCAATTCTGAATTTCAGTTTGGTAAAGAAAATCAGTAACAAAACATTGGTCTCCAAAGAAAAGCCAGTTCCGCCCATCTGCGCCGGTCGCGTCTCTTTGTGCTATAAATGACCTGAAGGGGGCGATGCCTGTGCCTGGGCCGATCATAATAACATCTTTGCTTGCAACAGGTAACTTAAACTGGAGATTTTTGCTCACATAAAAATCGATCTGTGTACCCGGTTCCAGCTGTGTTAGATAATCCGAGCAAAGTCCATATTTCAATTCGCCATTAATGTTGAATTTGTCTCTTGCCACTGTAATATGCACTTCGCCGCTGTGCGCCTCCGGAGAGGAAGCAATAGAATACAACCTTGGGGTAATAGGTTCAAGTAGTGGTATAATCTGTTCAAACTGGGCTGCATCTTTCACCGGGTAAATCCTCAAGAGGTCAAGCAGATCAATGCGTGTATCAGGAATTTCCTGGTGTATTACGGAGGCGTATTGCTTTACCACTCTTTCAGGAAGATGGATGATATTTATTTTGCGTGTAAGTGCTTCAGCAATGGTGTATCGCTCCTTCCTGAATTCGATGGCAGCTTCAGGATCAACACCCGTAAGGGCTATGATATTGTCTACAATTTCTTTTTTGTTATGCGGTACCAGGCCAATCGAGTCTCCTGGTTCATATTGAATTTCATCATCTGATGCGATTTCGATATGGTGCGTTTGTTTTTTCGACCCGCGATCGTTAAGGTTAAGGTTGGTAAGAATAGTTCCTGTATAATTCTTCTTTCCCTTAGGTTTTGTTGAGCTTACCGGCGCCGCAGTGCTTGTTCCACCTTCACTTAAGGTTTTCATTACAAGGGAAAACCATGCCGCTGCATCGGCTGTATAATCGGTATCGCATTTTTGCAGTGGCACAATTCGTTTGGCGCCGTGTTTACTGAGTTGCAAGTCTACATCTTCACCGGCTTTGCAAAACAACGGGTAGGAGGTATCACCCAGGGCCAACACACTGAATTTCATTTTGTTGAGCGAAAGGGGCTGTTGATGTATGTAGTCGTAGAATTTTTTTGCGGTTTCAGGCGGTTCGCCATCGCCCTGTGTGCTGATTACAAGAAATACATATTCTTCTTTTGCAAGATCATTGATACGATATTGATCTATGGAAGTCAGTTTTACATTGATTCCCTGTTTTTTTGCCTGCGTGGCAAATTCTGTTGCTACCTTTTTTGAGTTCCCGGTTTCGGTGCCAAATAGAATAGAGATCTTATTTACACGTGGTGCGGCGGGTGGCGCTGCAGGCGCTCCGTTTCCTCCGGCTTCGGCTGTTACCAGCCCCGCAATAAACCCGTTCATCCATATGAGTTCCTCACGGGATGAATCGGTGATAAGATCCTGGAATGCTTTCAGTCTATGCTCTGCTAACATGGGCTTTCTGATTGTTGGTATTGTTTTGCAATGACGCAATGGATTTAAAATAATGTGCTCTTTCCGGGTTGCTGGTAAACCATCCATATTCCTGATGGAGGTCCACCACTTTTCCTATAATCACCAGGGAAGGTGAAATAAAGGGATGACCCTGGTACTGTTGTATATAATCGTATATGTTAGAGGTGTACACCTGCTGTAATGGCGTGGTAGCCTGTTCAATTACCGCAATATGTTTGTCCGAACCGATGCCATAGCGTATCAGTTTCGATACAATGCCTTCAACGGTTTCGGCCGACATATAAAATACAAGTGTATCGTTTGTGCCTGCCAGTTCCTGCCAGTATTGATCGGAAACGATATCGGATTTATAATAAGTGAGAAATCTTACCGCGGTTGAATATCCTCTTGCTGTTAATGGAATGCCCGCGTATGCAGCAGCTCCTGATGCAGCGGTTACTCCCGGCACTATTTCATAGGGGACATTGTTGGATTTCAGCACCTGCAGTTCATCCAGTATATTCGAGAATATGGATGCATCGCCACCTTTTAAACGCACTACCAACTTTCCCGCTGTTGAAAACTGTAACATCAGTTCGTTTATCGTTTGTTGTGGTGTAGAGGCGCCCAGGCGACATTGTTTGCCAACATATATGATCTCGGCTTTGGGGTTTACATAGTGTTTAAGAATATCATTGCTCACGAGGCGATCGGTGAGTACCACATCTGCCTCTTGCAGGTAGCGTGCGGTTTTCACTGTTAGTAATTCCGGGTCGCCGGGACCTGCAGCTGCCAGTATTACCTTACCATATGTATTGATCTGCACTGACATGATTAGTTGACTTATTTGGTAGACTTTATATTTAAAAAAAATATTTTTCTCTTTTGAAAAACGAGTTATTGAATCATGCAGGCTCCAACCGTTACGTGGCTGGTTTCGTCAATTAAAATGGCGCCGCCGTTTACGCGCAAATCTTTGTAGCTATCGTATACAACAGGCTGTGCTGTTTTGATAATGACTTTTACAATGTCATTTAATTCCGCCTGCGCAGGTGCATAGTTTTTTTCTAATGAGTTAACATCCATGCGAAATTCGATATCCTTTACGATACTTCTTACCCTTGTGCTATTGATCTGTAATAAATATTTATTGCCTGGCACCAAAGGCTTACTGTCCATCCAGCATAAAAGCACTTCCAGTTCCTGCGCGGTTTGTGGCAAATCATTGTTAAGCACAATTACATCGCCCCTGCTGATATCAATATCATCTTCAAGATGTAATACCGCCGCTTGTGGTGCAAAGGCTTCCTCCACCAGCTGTCCGCCGTTTATTTCAATAGCTTTAATGGTGCTGGTTGCCCCGGTGGGTAATGTAGTTACCTTGTCGCCTTTTTTGTAAATTCCACTTATTATTTTGCCGGCGTATCCCCGGTAATCATGCAGGGATTCGGTTTGCGGACGAATAACATATTGTACCGGGAAACGTGCTTTATCAAGATTAACTACTTTTTCTACTTCTACATTTTCCAATAGGTGAAGTAAGGGCTCGCCTTCATACCAGGATAGTTGCGTGGATTTTTCTACAATGTTATCTCCTTTCAATGCACTGATGGGGATATAACTTATTTCGGTTAATCCTAATGCTTTACCCAGTTTGGCATATTCGATCACGATATTGTTGTATACATCCTGCGAATAATCTACCAGGTCCATCTTATTAACGGCAACAATCACCTGGGGCATGTTGAGGAGGGAAGCAATAATAGAATGCCGGCGGGTTTGTTCCGCTACCCCGTTCCTTGCATCAACCAGTATAATAATCAAATCGGAGTTGGATGCGCCGGTAACCATGTTCCGCGTATACTGGATATGACCGGGGGCGTCGGCAATTATGAATTTGCGTTTGGGAGTGGTGAAATATTTATAAGCTACATCAATCGTAATGCCCTGCTCCCTTTCTGCACGCAGACCATCGGTAAGCAGCGCCAGGTCAATATCTCCCACTTCCCTGTTTTTCGTTTGTTTTTCAATCGCCTCCAGCTGGTCTACCATAATGTTTTTACTGTCGAACAGCAAACGACCAATAAGGGTGCTTTTTCCATCATCTACACTTCCGGCTGTTATAAATCTTAATATATCCATTAGGTTATTTGTAGTTTATTGTTTATTGTTTGTTGTTTTTGGTTTTCTGAACCTCCTGATACCTGATAGCTTATACCAGATGCCTCATCACCCCCTCTAAAAATACCCGTTCTTCTTCCTGTCTTCCATGGCTGCTTCAGATACTTTATCGTCAATTCTTGTTTCGCCTCTTTCACTTG
>DASUFG010000530.1:0-13618 GCA_036274715.1 Agriterribacter sp. | reverse complement strand
TAACGCCAGCCGCATCGGCATTTTTAACCTGGATGGTGATGCCATCCTTATTGTGGGTGAAATTGTTATGATTAGAACAAGAGGATAATATTAGTATTGATGCTAGTGCAATTAAGTGCAAGGCATATGTATGCATTTGGTGGCAAGCAGTGGTCATGGTCGTCAATTGTTTAAGCGTTGTTCTCCTGGAGCCTATTCTTTTATAGTGGAAATACAGCAATCCAAAACTATCACTAAGGCATCGTAAGCAGGTGGCCCGAATGTTTTTAAAAGGAGGTGCAAATGTTAACGGAGGGGGTTCATTTGATAATACCAGGGGTACGAAATGTTAACCAGGTTAAAAATGAGTGTTTTTGCGACTACCCGTTTGGGTATTCCTATCCAACACAACTGCCTGCTATCGCTCCGGCATTTTAGAACGGGATCCAATACTGGAGCGACACTATTTATTTGTATTTTTAATATTTCAGCCTAAATCTTCTACCATGTCATTCAGAGTGATTTTTAGTTTTTTATGCCTGCTTTGTATTCATCCCACAATTGCAGATGTACGACTGCCCAAAATTTTTGGTTCTCAAATGGTATTGCAGCGCAACAAACCTGTGCCGGTTTGGGGCTGGGCAGATGCCGGTGAAAAGGTAACGGTAGAATTGAGCGTAGATGGCGTTATCAAACAAACCAAAACCGTTAAAACCGGTAAAGCTGGCAAATGGATGATCCAACTCAACCCTGCTGAAGCGGGTGGCCCCTTTCAAATGGTGGTGAAAAGCAAAAAAAACAGCATCATTCTTTCCGATATCTTATTCGGTGAAGTATGGATCTGTTCGGGGCAGTCGAATATGGGATGGACCGTGCAGGCTTCTGATAACGCGGAAGAAGAGATACGTAACGCAAATTACCCCCAAATCCGGCAATTTGCAGTGCCGCGGGAAATGAGCCTTACGCCAAACGAGGATATATCGAAGGGCGAATGGAAACTGGCAACTCCTCAAAACACCGGGCAGTTTACGGCAGTTGGGTATTTTTTTGCGCGTGAGCTTCACCATAAATTGGGTGTGCCCATTGGAATAATTAATAGTTCCTGGGGAGGCACCCAGGTTGAATCCTGGATCAGCAGGGAAGCCATGAAAAGCTTTGATGAGTTTGTCCCGGTAGTGAATGCCATGCCCACGTCTATGGAAATGTTGGGGGAAAAACGTAAATCAAACCTCGATAACAGCATTATTGAATGGCAGGGCGGTTTACCGCAGCCTTCGGATATTCCCTTATGGTCTGCTGCTTCTTTTGATGATGCCAATTGGAAAATGATTGAGGTGCCGGGTAATTTCGACCGGAAAGATTTAGCATACCTCGATGGGGCTGTGTGGTTCAGGAAGGAATTTATATTGCCTGATTCCTTGGCTGGAAAAAGCATGGCGCTAACGCTCGGCGCTATCGACGATATAGAAACTACCTGGGTAAATGGTGTAGAAGTGGGCAGATCAACGGCAAAAGTGGCTGGCGGGCGAACCTATATTCTCGAACCACGGGTGTTGCGCGCGGGCAAAAATGTGATTGCTGTTCGTATTGTAGACCTCGGTGGTCGTGGGGGTTTTACAGGTAAGCCGGAGGACATGAAAATCAGCCGCGATAGTTATGAACTACCGCTTGCCGGCGAATGGAAATTCAGGATCGAGTCCGTGGTGGACAATCAACAGTTTGTGGGGCCAAATGATGCCGGCACCCTGCTGTACAATGCCATGATTGCGCCACTGGTTCCCTATGCCATTGAAGGAACTATCTGGTACCAGGGCGAATCTAATGCGGGGCGTGCCTTCCAGTATCGCACTTCTTTTCCACTCATGATCAAAGATTGGCGTAACCGGTGGAAGGAAGAATTTCCCTTTCTTTTTGTGCAGTTGGCCAGCTTCAATGCCAACAACGGCAATAGCCAAAAGGGTAGTACCTGGGCCGAATTGCGCGAAGCACAGGCAATGACCTTAACTGCATTACCCAAAACCGGGATGGCAGTGATTACCGATATTGGTAATCCAGCCAATATTCATCCCACGAACAAACAGGATGTTGGCAAAAGGCTGGCATTGCAGGCTCTTGAAATAGCATATGGGCAAAATATCGTATCCCAGGGTCCGCAATTTCAATCTGCTCAACAGGAAAATGATAAAATGGTCATTTCGTTTAGCAATACAGGATCGGGCTTGATGGTTTCGGGAAAATATGGTTATCTCCATGGTTTTGAAATAGCAGGTGCCGATAAAGTATTTCATTGGGCAAAGGCAGAAATACGGGGTGATAAAGTAGTGGTTTGGAGCAGCGAAGTAAGCAGCCCGGTGGCGGTAAGATATGGCTGGGCAGATGATAATATGGAAGATAATCTTTTTAATAAAGAAGGCTTGCCCGCCGCCCCGTTCCGCACCGACACCTGGAAAGGGATAACCGAAGAAGTGAAGTTTAAATGATCGGTTCAACCAGTTGATTCCGAAAAAGAGGCGATTGTTATAGTAAATAGCGCAGGTATCTGTTTATATAGTA
The DNA here is from genome assembly GCA_036274715.1 of Agriterribacter sp. Lineage (GTDB taxonomy): Bacteria > Bacteroidota > Bacteroidia > Chitinophagales > Chitinophagaceae > Agriterribacter. The sequence goes on along the minus strand of DASUFG010000530.1, from coordinate 11,086 downwards.
GAGCTTAAGCGAATATTTAGAAATTCCGAAAATGAATACGATCAGCCATAAGGGTATCATTATACCCGCCCTTTTTTCCTTTGCGCTTCTTTGTCTTTCCTGCAAACAACAACGGGCATCGCAAACCAATATGCCGCAGGTGCCGGATGGCTATACCGTAGAAGTGGCTGCCGGACCGGGTTTGGTGGATTACCCGATGTTCGCCACGCTGGATGAAACCGGGCGCCTTTTTGTATTTGAGTCCACCGGTAATGTGTATGAGAAAACAGTGGATGCGCTCAATAATCCTCAATTCCGGATCAAACTGTTGGAAGATACCAATACCGATGGCATATACGATAAAAGCACCATTTTCGCTGATAAAGTGGGGTTTCCACAAGGTGGAGTTTTTTACAAGGGTAGCCTGTATGCCACGTCGGCGCCTGATCTTTTGAAACTTACAGACACCAATGGCGATGGAGTAGCCGACAAACGGGAAGTGCTCTTGAGCGGATGGACGCTCAATGTAAATGCCAATAGTTTAGTGGGTCCGTTTATGGCACCCGATGGTTGGCTGTATATGACCAGCGCTATCGAAGGGTTTGACGTTACCAGCAAAGAAGGGAAAAGGATGAAGGGGGAAACCGCCCGTATTTGGCGGGTGAGGCCAGATGGCTCAGAATTGGAATGGATAGCTGCAGGTGGCATGAACAATCCCGTTGAACTCACATTTACGGCGGCTGGTGAACCTATTGGCACGGAAACCTATTTTACCAATCCCAAAGCAGGAGAACGCGATGCGCTGGTGTACTGGATGGAAGGTGGTGTTTATCCCAAGCCCAATAAAAATATTGATCGTGATGGTTTGGTCAGAACAGGGGATTTGATGCCTGTAGTTACCAGGTATTCCCGCGTGGCGCCCGCGGGTATTGGCCGATACCGGAATAACGCTTTAGGTGATGATTTCAGGGACAACCTGTTCAGTGCACAATTTAATACCCATCGCATCATCCGCCACAAACTGTTCAGAGATGGTGCATCCTTTCGAACAGAAGATGAACCATTTTTTTGGTTGGATAACGAAGACTTTCATCCCACCGATGTGCTCGAAGATGCCGATGGCAGTTTGCTGGTGGTGGAAACCGGTGGTTGGTTCATTAAAGGATGTCCTTTGTCGCAGGTATCAAAGCCGGAATTAAAAGGATCTATATACCGCGTTCGCCGCGGGGATGCAAAAAAAATAACCGATCCTTACGGCAATGAAGTGGACTGGAAAAACCTTAGCCCTGAAACGGCTATACATTACCTGGAAGAAAACAGGCCCTTTGTGAGCGACCGGGCCGTGCAAAGGCTTGTGGATGCAGGCGCTGCATCAATATCCCCACTCGCCAAATTGCTTCAGCAATCCCCAAATGTGAATGCAAGGATCCTTTCGGTTTTTGCGCTATACCGTATAGGCACACCCGAAGCACTCGTCCTGGTAAGAGCGGGGCTGAACGATGCCGACCAGCAGGTACGCATAGCTGCAGCCCATGCCGCAGGAATGACAAAAGATGTATTGGCCCTTGAAAAGCTGATATCTATGGTTGGCAAAGACGAGCCCGCGGTAAGCCGCCAGGCCGCCACTGCACTTGGACAAATTGGGGATAAAAAAGCGGTGCAGCCACTGCTTGCAGCGGCGGAAGGTACCGATGATCCGTTTTTACGTCACGCCATTATTTATTCACTTACCATTATTAATGATCCCGCATTGGTGGAACAGGCCCTTGCTCACAAATCTTCAAAAGTAAAACGGGCAGCGCTTATTGCGCTCGACCAGATGCAGGCATCTACCCTGCAGGCAAAACAAGTAACCGGCTTTTTAATCGCTGGTGATTCGGCACTGCAGCATACCGCACTTTGGGTAGCTTCGCATCATCCGGCATGGTCGGCAGGCATGATTGAATTTTTGCGCACCCGCTTTCGGCAAGGCCCGCTAAGCCGCGGGGAAGAGGAGCTTTTCAGGAATATGATGGTGTCGTTTTGTGAAGATACTGGCATGCAAAATTTTATGGCGGGGCAATTGAATGTATCATCAACTGCTCACCAGCTTTTCATACTCGGCTCAATGGAGGCTTGTAAAATCGACACATTCCCGGCGGCATGGATACCGGCAATTCAACACACGCTGACAGGGGGTGCCGACCAACAGGTTAAATTGCATGCTGTGCAGCTTGCCAGGTCACGGGGTATAACCTCACTCGATAAACAACTGCTGCAGCTAGCGGATGATCAAAACAACCCGGCAGAATTGAGGATGGAGGCTATCGCCGCTTTACAAAAAGCAAGACTTGATTTTAGTAAAGATCATTTTGATTATTTATACAAGCAGTTACAGGATACTAATGAAACCACGCTACGTTTACAGGCGGCTACAACATTGGCGCAGGGTAAACTTTCTGATGAGCAGTTGCTACGGCTTGCAACCGATTTTCTTCCGAAAGCAGATGCGTTTATCCTGCCCCGGCTTGTTCCTGTATTTCGCGGTGAACATGCAAAACCGGTTGGTGAAGCATTGGTTTCGGCGCTCAGCAACTCACCCGGTCTCGATGGTTTTACCCCAGAATATCTCAAGGATATTTTTGCCCAATATCCCACCAGCATCAAACCCGCTGTAGACCAGTTGATGGGTAATTTGAATAAAGTGCGTGCTACACGACTTGAACGGATCCAGGCATTGGAAAAAAATATTGCCAGTGGTTCGCTCGACCGTGGGAGGGTATTGTTTTTTGGGAAGGCCACCTGCGCCACCTGCCACACCATCGGTGCTCAGGGCGGTAATTTTGGTCCCGACCTCACTTCTATTCAGAAAGATCGGTCGCCGCATGACCTGTTGGAAGCGATTATATACCCGGGTGCGAGTTTTGTACGGGAATTTGAAACATACCGCGTGAAAACGAAGCCGGAAGAATATACAGGGATTATTAAAGAGCGTGCTCCGGACGCCATTATCCTGGCTACCGCTCCGCAGGTAACGGTGCGCATTCCGCGTGCTGATATTGTGTCGACCGAAATAATGGATATGCCGCTTATGCCCCAGGGTTTTGATCAACTGTTGAACCCCCGCGAAATGGCAGACCTGATGGCTTTTATTGTAGGCCAGGACCAGGACCCGGAAACCGATCAAAAAATATTAAGGTGATGATTTAATGGACTGATCTAAATCTTCAACTATGCAACGACGTAAGTTTATCAACGGACTGCTCACCGGCGCCGCGGCTTTAACCGCAACCCGTTCCCCATTGGCAATGATTTCTGGGAACGAAGAAAAGATAGAGGAGCCATTCCGGATGAAATTTTCTCCCGATTTCAATGTGTTCTCCATCTTACCGGGTAAAGATGTGGCGGACGAAATCAAATGGGGATACGACCAGGGTTTCAGGGCATGGGAGTGCACGGGCTTAAAGAGCAGATCGGTGGAAGAGCAGGAACGCATCAGCAAAACCGTTCAGCAATTGGGAATGGAATTCGGACAGTTTGTAGGTACCATGACTTTTGAACATGTAACTTTCGCCGGGCGCGATTCAGGGCTGCGGGAAAAAGTATTAGAAGACGTTAGAGCCTCCGTGGAAATTGCGAAAAGGATGAACACGAAATTTGTGCACAATGTACTGGGCATGTCAGATCCAAAGCTCCCCACGGATTTCCAGATGGCAAATGCCATTGAGTTGCTGAAACGTATTGCGGAGATATATGAGCCGCACGGTATAATAATGGTGATGGAAAGCATGAACCATAAGATTAATCACCCGGGTATGTTCCTGCATACTATCCCCCAGGCCTATGCGCTGGCAAAAGCAGTGGGCAGCCCGAATGTAAAAGTGCTTTTTGATTTTTACCACGTGCAGATTGAAGAAGGAAATATTATCCCTACACTCGATTATGCATGGGACGAAATCGCCTATATGCAATTGGGAGATACACCCGGGCGCAAAGAACCCACTACCGGTGAAATTAATTTTCCGAATGTACTGCAACATGTATATGATAAAGGATACCGCGGTTTTATGGGGATGGAACATGGCATCAGCAAACCAGGGTCAGAAGGCGAATTGTCTGCATTGAAAGCCTACCGTTCGATTGATCCGAAATGAGGACGTCTACTCATCACGCCGAAGAGTAGAGCAGGTACACTGTCTTTTACAGTTTCTCCGCGACAGAGAAATCTTTTGAACATTACGATAACCCCAGGCAGATTTCTCCCTCACGGGCGGTTTCTTCAAATTTCCGCCATCCGTTCGTTCGACCGAAATGACGGTTGATGATTATAACCGGTAAAAACCACCCTCATTATGTCGGACTCACCCCCTTTAATCACTTCCAGAATCCTATACTTTTGTTGAAATAATGCTGATCCAATAAAATGATGGTTATGCGAAAATTAACGGTATTCAACTTCACAACACTTAATGGGTATTTTAAAGGGTTGCACGATGATATCAGTTGGCATATGCATGGAAGCGAGCAAAACCAATATTCTGTAGAAATGCTCCAATCCGGTAACACCCTTCTGTTTGGACGGATAACCTATGAAATGATGGCGGGATACTGGTCATCGGCCAACGCGGTTAAAAACAACCCGCAGGTATCGGAAGGGATGAATAAAGCCGGGAAGATCGTTTTTTCACGAACGCTGGAAAAAGCAGGCTGGTATAACTCCACTCTCATAAAAAATAATATAGTGGATGAAATTAAAAGAATGAAGGCAATGCCCGGCAACGACATGGCTATACTGGGTAGTGGCAGTATTGTAACCCAGTTTGCTGACGAGGGCTTGATTGATGAATACCAAATTATGATAGACCCCGTTGCGTTGGGCAGCGGCACGCCCCTGTTCAGCGGCATTAAACAAAAGCTGGACCTGGCACTTACCCACACACGGTCATTCGAAAGTGGAGTGGTGCTGCTATGTTACCAACCCGTTTAATCGTGTTTAAGGCGCAGCTATGGTTTGCCGATGAAATCTAAAGGTTATAGCAAATCCCACTTTTTCCTGGGTTTTCTCGAAAGCAACCCATTAGCTTCTTTATCGTCGATGAATTTTTCTTTTTCCGCATTCCATTGTAATGGCCGGCCTACACGGTAAGAGATGAGTCCAAGATGCATAGGTAGCGTCATTTGCCGGGCATACATTAAATTGGATTCAGGCTGCGATCTGGACTTTACGGCATCAACAAAATTTTGCTGATGTCCGGGTGAGCGCGGGATGCTTTGGGGTATTTCGGGAATATCTGTTACGGTTTCGCCATGGATCGTTATTTCACGTGTGCTGTAATCGCAGATCAGGGTTCCTTTATCTCCTTCAAAAAAAGCGCCAATACTGCGCTTGGCTGCTCCCGGTACATCGGGGGGTTCTGTTGTCCAATGCAGGTTTAATCCTTCAAATTCATAATCCACATTCAGCCATTTGGGTGCATCCGCAATGCCAGATGGCGCTTCTCCCTTTGCCGAGATGCTTTTTAACCCTTTGGGTTGAATGGACCAAAATACAATATCAGCGATGTGGCACCAGAAATCGGCAAAAACTCCTCCTGAATAGTCCAGGAAATAGCGGTAGGTAAAGTGGCATTTTTCCGGGATATAATCTACGTAGGGAGCTGGACCGAGCCACATGTCCCAGTTAAGTGTTTTGGGGATGGGTTGGGGAGCAGGCGATCCCAGGTCGGGCGGGGCTCCTGTTTTCCACAAACGAACGGTATGTACTTTCCCGATAGCGCCCGATTGAATGATCTCCACCACGCGATGGAAATTATCCCCGGCATGTATCTGGTTACCCAGCTGGAATATCCTGTTGTATTTTGTGGCGTATTCAAGCATGGTCCTGCCTTCCTTCACATCGTAGGAGAGTGGTTTTTCGCCATATACATCCTTTCCTGCCTGGAATGCGAGCGAGGCAATTTGAGCATGCCAGTGATCAGGAGTGGCGCAGGTGATGGCATCAATATCTTTCCTGTCTAATATTTCCCTGAAATCGCCGTAGCCCTTCGCTGCGTTGCCAGGCTTAAGTTCCTGCAATGTTTTAAGCGTGGAACCCAGGTGAAGTTCATCCACATCGCAAAGCGCAACGATATCCACTTCCGGTAAATTGGCAAACCATTTCATATGGTTGTTCCCCATTCCCCCTAAGCCAATATGCGCTACGCGCAGTGTATCGCTCGGGGCTACTTTCCCGTATGCTGAAGGCAATATTGCAAAACCCAATGCACCAATACCTGTAGTTTTAATGAAGTCTCTCCTGGTTTGATTCCGGCCCATATGCTTTGCGTTTTATGAAACTGGTAAAAATTTATTTAAACATAAGAAAGAAATGGTTACCATCACTTCGTTTTATTTTTTTAACTACTATATTCTACTGAATAGCACCAATCATATTAGCTGCTTTTACGTAAAGTATCGCCAAAAGAACCTCGTCGTTTCATCCATTTCCATATTTCAAACCAAAACACAGAGGCGGCCGCTGCTGCGCAACAAACAAGCAGCGATTGCATCGATAAGGGCACGATCTCAAAAAATAAAGAAAGAGGTGGCACATACAACAAAAGCAGCAGCAGCAATATGGTGGCGCCGATGATATAAGTCATCAATGAATTTCGGTTACCCATTTCAGCTATAACCGAAAAATAAAAAGAACGGTTTGAAAGGGTTAGAAAAATATTAGCGAGTACCAGTGTGGTAAATACCAAACTCCTGGTGCCTGCTTCATCAAAACCTTTCCATACACCATATTGATACATGAACAATACACCGGCGGTGATGGCCAGTCCCTGGACAATGCTGATTGTCATTTCATGCAGCGATAAAAAAGTAGCGGTGAAAGGTCGCGGAGGGATGCGCATGGCATTTTTTTCCATCGGCTCATTTTCATATACCACCGAACAGGTGGGGCCCATAATCAGTTCAAGAAAAATAACGTGTACGGGTGTAAAAATCGCCGGGTAGGCCCATCCCAGGAACAATGGTAACGATACGGTTAATATAATGGGAATGTGAATAGAGATAATATACTGTACCGCTTTTTTTATGTTGCTATATATCCGGCGGCCAATGCCCACAGCATCCACCATCTTCGATAAATCATCATCTGCGAGTATAAGCGTTGCAGCCTGTTTGGCTATTTCGGTTCCCTTGGTTCCCATGGCTATGCCAATATGCGCCGCTTTCAGTGCCGGGGCGTCGTTCACCCCATCACCCGTCATCGCCACAATTTCCCGGTCGTTCTTTAAAGCGTTTATGGCTGCCAGTTTTGCCTCCGGGAACATGCGGGTGAAAATATTGGTGTCCAGTAACCTACGCTGCATATCTACTTCCGAAAGAGGTAACAGGTCTTCTCCGTTCATTGCAGTTTGCGCATTTTTTAACCCGGCTTGTTTTGCAATGGCTTTGGTGGTAACCGCGTTGTCGCCGGTAATAATTTTAACCGCAATGCCTGCCTGGTAAAATTGTTCGAAAACCGACCTGATATTCTCCTTGGGCGGGTCGTAAAAAGCAACAAGTCCGGATACCTGAAACGGTATATCCTGCTGGCGGATTGGAAAGTCATTTCCCCTGAAAGCAGCACTGGCTACTCCCAGTATCCTGTACCCTTTTTGTGCCAGCACATTCACTTGTTCAAGCATCAACGCCTCATCCTTTTCCGGGAGGTCACCTACCGCTATAATGGCTTCCGGTGCGCCCTTGGTGGCAATAATACGGTTCCCATCAGCATCTTCAAAGATGTGTGTCATCATGGGTGGTTTCCCATCCAGTGGATATTCATGGATCATATGGTATCCCCTTCGCTCGTCCCCGGGTGTGCTGTTTTCATATGCCTGGTGCAGTGTTTTTTCCATCGGGTCAAAAGGCACTGGTTCGCTTGCCCACATGGCAAGGCGGATAACCGCCTTTGCAGCATCATCCTCCCATGTATTGTCTTCATACAAAGTATGATTGCTGCAGGCGTACACCGCTTGAAGGTCCATTTGGTTCCTGGTGATGGTACCGGTTTTGTCTACACAAATCACAGTTGCACTACCCAGGGTCTCCACAATTCGTATTTTTTTAACGATAATGCCCAACTGCATCAACCTGCGCGAACCCAATGCCATAAAGGCGGTAAACGCTACGGGAATCTCCTCGGGTAAAACCGACATGGCGAGGGTTAGCCCTTTTAATAAGCTTTCGGTGAGGCTACCGCTTTGCATATAATTCACTCCCCATACTGCAAAAAAAATCACAATGCCTATCACGGCCATCATTTTTACAAATCGCTCAATCTGTAATTGCAGGGGAGTCGCTTCTTCATCGATATTCGTTATGGATTCGCCAATTTTGCCGAGCCTGGTTTCTTTGCCAATGGCCCGTACTTTGGCAATAGCCAACCCCGATGCTACAAGGGTGCCGCTGTAGATTTCATTATTTTCGGTATCGGTTGATTTAAATACAGAAAAGGCCTCACCGGTGAGCAGGGATTCGTTCACCGAAAAATCATTGCTGTGCATTATTTCCCCATCCGCATTAATGGTATCGCCTTCAGCCACCAACAACATGTCGCCTACTACAATATCGCGTGTGGCAATCGTTAGCAATTCACCATCTCTTACCACTTTGCTTAAAGGTTGATTGATTTTTTCCAAAGCTTCCAGGGCCTTACGACTGCGGTTATCCTGGTAAAACGATATGCCGGAAACGATGATAATGGCAGCAAGCATAAAATAAGCTTCGCTGTATTGGCCCATGATGAAATAAAGCGTGGTGATTGAGATCAAAAGAATCAGCATCGGTTCTTTAAGCATATCTGTGAGTATATGCCACCAGGTATTGTTATTGGATCTGGCCGCTACATTACTTCCATATTGTTTTCGGGAAGCACTAACGGCAGCTTCGTTTAGCCCTTTGATGGAGGGAGGAATATTTTTTGCCTGCATGTGAAACGGGTTGGTCTATTTTAGCAAATGACGTTTCTTTTGCCGTTATTGCAAAATCAGTGAATCGATGGAGAAGCATCGACAGGGTTCAAGCTATTGAAAAAATCCGATAAACCTGTGGTAGTTATTTATCTAAACAGTTGGCACCAGGAAATTTTGTGTATTACCATGCCCTGCATGTACAGGGTACATCGCATTCCAATCAAAAGAATTTTTTACGATTCAGGCTCCAATGTTTCTTTAACCTTTTTCTTGGCCTGGCGCAACCGGTAGTTGAAAGTGAGGTTAACCTGCCGCATCCTTCCCTGGGAATTGCTTACTGTATAAAAATCAGCACCTTCGGTAATGGAACGGTACCGGCGCGAATTAAACACATCCAGTATATTGAGTGTAATTGTTGCCTTGTCTTTTATAATATCCTTGCTCGCCGCTACGTCCAAAGTGGCCATGGCTTTGCGGCTTCCTTGCGGAGTTTTTTGTGGTCCTTCGTAGTTGCCGCGTAATTGGATATCGGTGTTTTTCCAAACCGTAACACGAGACAGCAGGCGCACCATCCAGCTATAGGTATCACTTTTAAATGTTTCATCCAGGTTGCTGCCGTCGGTAATTGCGCGGAAGAAATTAAAACTGGCATCGTTCTTCCACCATGAATAGGGCGAATAAGATCCTGTGAATTCCACGCCAAATGAATTTTCTGTGGACAGGTTTTGGGGTTGGGTAAACGAGTTTCCGTCTTCATCCACCGTTCTTATATGCATGATCTTGCCCTTTGTATTTCTGTAGTATACCGATGAAGTAACGGAGGCTCTTTCGAGATATTTGATATGCCCGATTTCAAAGGAATGGGTAAACTCAGGATTGAGGTCGGGATTGCCACTCCAGTAATTGCGGTTGTCGCTATAAGTCATAAACGGGCTCAGGTCGTTGTACTGCGGCCGGTGCACTCTTTTGCTGTAACTGATTTGTATGGCATGTCCCCTGGGCAGTTCATAAGTAAAATGTGCACTGGGAAAAAGATTGGCATAGCTACGGGGATTTACTTCGTTGGTTTGCTTGAGTGTGGTGGTTACATCGGTTAATTCACCCCGGAGCCCCAGTTGATAAGATAATTTTTTTACCTTATTGCCTATTATTGTATACAGGGCATTGATGTTTTCCTCGTATAAAAAATTATTGGTGAGCCCGGGTAATTCAAACCAACTGCCATCGGTATCCTGTTCCGTAACGGTATAGTTATTAGTCATGTTGCGAAAACTGCTGCGCAGCCCGGTTTCGAATTTTCCATTTTCGCCAAAGGGATGGGTATAGTCAATTTGGGTGAGATACTGTTTTTCGGTTTCATCGTTTAATGCACGTTGTAAAATATAGGGCGATCCCGAACTTCCTCCATCAGGCTTTACATCCTGCTGACCAAAATATTGATCGGAGTTTTCCCAATTATCAAGATACCTGATATCCGCGGTTAATTCATGCCCCTGGCGGGCAAAGGTTCTTTTGTAAGTGAGCGCATATTCCGAATTGGGTTCAGTTTCTGTTTCATCCTGTGTACGGTAGGTAATACCTGTGGGATGGTTGATGTCTTCTACATAGTCGTGGTATACGATATCGGAATAGCGTTTGCCTTTGCTTATCCTGTAGGTATAGGCGGCGGTAAGAATATTTTTATCATCAAAAAAATAGTCGAGTCCCGCACGGGCATTGTTGTACATCCCTTTTAAATGGTTCTCCATGTTTTTGGTAGAAATAAAAGTGCTGTCGTTGCGGTAAAACTCCTGGTATAAATCATTTCTGCCCGGGGCATCACGATAAGACGCGGAGTAGTTCACAAAAAAATTAAAATCCTTCTTCCGGTAGTTTACATTGGCAGCCAGTCCAAAGTTTTCGGGATAGCCCGCTACTGCTTCAAAAGAACCATTGAACCCTTCTTTACGTTCTTTCTTCAATACAATATTAATAATGCCACTCATGCCTTCGGCTTCATACCGGGCAGAGGGATTGGTGATAATTTCTACCCGTTCTATCATATTCCCCTGTAGTTGCTGCAAGCCTGCACCCCCTTTTATACTAACCAGCCCGGATGGTTTACCGTCTATTAAAATGCGTACACTGGTGCTTCCCCGCAGCGAAACGTTGCCCTCCACATCAACTGCAACAGAAGGGATATT
>DASUFG010000529.1:0-15033 GCA_036274715.1 Agriterribacter sp. | reverse complement strand
CTGGATATTAATAGATGCTACAGGAAAAGCAGTAAGACGGGGGCAACTGCTTAATACGTACGAAAAAGTATCGGTCAGTGGCTTAACTTCCGGCCAGTATTTTTTACGGCTGTCGACTGGTGAAACGGTAAGTATTATTGTGATAAAATAAATCCGATAGATTCTCTAATTCGCTTTTTACACATGATTGACATATGCTTGCTAAAAGGAAACAGATAGCACCGAATACACAGTTTTTACCATATCACGTTTAGCACACTCTTTGTATCATGACCTTGTCGAAGTGTTTTCAAAATTTTGAAAATTTTTCATAAAATGTAGAATCACTTGCTATATTTGTATCAATAAATAGTTGCATAAACAACTTTGTGAATTCATACTATAAATGATATTAAACTGCCTTTCCCCGAAACTGGCTTGGTCTATTTTTAAGCGAATTTCGCCTGGTAAAATGAAAAATAATAGATAGATGAAGATATTAGTTTGTATCAGCAAATCTCCGGACACAACGGCAAAAATCGCTTTCACCGACAACAATACAAAATTTGAAACGCAGGGAGTGCAATGGATCATAAACCCGTATGATGAATGGTATGCTTTGGTGAGAGCCATTGAATTAAAAGAAAAAGACAGCACTATCGCGCTACACCTGGTAACAGTTGCCGGTATAGACGCAGAACCTGTTATTCGCAAAGCGTTGGCATTAGGTGGAGATGAAGCCATACGAATAAACGCCGACAGTCATGACAGTTTTTACATTGCATCACAAATTGCAGAAATCGCCAGGCAGGGAAGTTATGACCTCATATTCACTGGCAAAGAAACCATAGACTATAATGGGTCGTGCATTGGAGGTATGGTAGCGGAACTGCTCAACTTCCCCTACGTTGCCCTGGCTACGCATTTCGATTTAAATGGAACTACGGCAACAATTACAAGGGAAATTGAAGGGGGTGAAGAAGTGTGTGAAGTAAATACACCTTTGGTGGTCAGTTGCCAAAAGGGTATGGCAGAAGCAAGGATTCCCAACATGCGGGGTATTATGGCCGCCAGAACAAAGCCATTGAGGGTGGTGGAGCCTGCTGCCACCGAGAGCCTCACCAGTGTCGTTAGTTTTGAATTGCCGCCGGCAAAAGCAGGAGTAAAGTTGATTTCCACAGATAACGTTGCTGAATTGATAAGACTTCTGCACGAAGAAGCAAAGGTGATTTAAGATAAATTCTCATTTCTATTTAAGAAGACCATCAAATTTCAATGTTTTTATGTCAGTACTCATATTCATAGATCAATCCGAAGGATATATTAAAAAGTCATCTTTAGAGGCACTGCATTACGGTGCAAAACTTGCCAAACAGTTGGGTACAACTGCAGAAGGAGTGGTGCTGGGTACTGTAAAAGATAACCTCGGCGAACTGGGACATTATGGAGTGAAGAAAATACATCATGCTTCCGACATACAACTTGATCATTTCGACAGCCAGGTGTTTACCAATGTTATTGCCCAACTCGTGCAGGTAACCGGGGCTAAAATAGTTGTTTTCTCCAATAATGCAGATGGCAAGGCAATTGCACCACGTTTGTCAGCAAAATTAAAGGCTGCACTGGTATCGGGAGCAGTAGCATTGCCCAACACCGACAACGCCTTTGTGGTAAAAAAATCAGTTTTTTCTGGCAAAGCATTTGCCAATATTGCATTAAACACCGACATTAAGATAATCACCCTTAACCCCAATTCGTTTCCGGTAACGGAGGAAAGCAATGCAAACGCAGAGATTGCCCCATTCAATGCAACTATTGATTCAAACAGAGTAAAGGTAACAGCGGTCAATAAAGTGAAAGGCGAAGTACCTTTGAGTGAAGCAGAAATTGTGGTGAGTGGTGGACGTGGCTTAAAGGGTCCTGAAAACTGGGGAATGATAGAGGAATTAGCCAAATTGCTTGGTGCAGCAACCGCGTGCAGTAGACCGGTAGCGGATACCCATTGGCGCCCTCACCATGAGCATGTTGGACAAACCGGCCTGGCTATTGCGCCTAATTTGTATATTGCAATTGGCATTTCCGGTGCTATACAGCATTTAGCCGGAGTAAACCGAAGTAAAACCATTGTTGTTATCAATAAAGATCCCGAGGCACCTTTTTTTAAAGCCGCCGATTATGGTATTGTTGGTGATGCTTTTGAGGTGGTACCCAAAATAATTGAAGAAGTTAAAAAACTGAAAGGCGTAGCATGAGAAAACACGTCCCTTTTCACTAAACCGCAGGTCTTCTGCGGTTTTTTATTTTATGGTTGATGAATTACCTGTTTTACAAAATTCTTGTACATTCGCAACAGATTATGAAGAAAATAGAACTGGAAATAGTAGCACTGTCGCATAGCATCACCCAGACACATTCCTATGCGGTCGTGCTTGGCGAAACAAATGGATTGAGGCGCCTGCCTATCGTGATTGGCGGATTTGAAGCCCAGGCCATTGCGGTAGCCCTGGAAAGAATGCAACCCAGCCGGCCGCTAACACATGACCTGATGAAAAACTTTATGATGGCCTTTAATGTAGAACTACATGAAATTATCATAAGTGATCTGCAGGAAGGTATTTTTTACTCTAAACTGTTATGCAGTAATGAACATGATACGGTCGAAATAGATTCCCGGACTTCTGATGCATTGGCGCTTGCTGTTCGTTTCGGCTGCCCTATTTATACTTATGAACATATTCTGGAAAGCGCAGGTATCCTTATGGAGGACTCCGGAAAAAAGAAAAAGCCTGAAGAGGAACATCAGATAGTGAGAGAAACGGGTTCAAAGGATGACCTTAAGGTGATGTCGCTGGAAGAACTCAATCAGTTGCTCAGCGAAGTATTGGAACAGGAGGACTACCTCAGGGCAATAGCCATTCGTGACGAGATTAACCACAGGAAGAAAAAATATTAGGAACGCGCTCATCTAAACCAGGTTTCCAGTGGTTCTGTTTTCAAATTGTAAAATCAATCTTGGGCTCAACATCACCGAGAAAAGAGCGGACGGTTACCACAACATCGAAACCGCTTTTTATCCTGTGCAATGGCATGATGCGATAGAAATAATACAAGCGTCGGATTCCACCGAAGCACCTTACTTCACGGCTACCGGACTCGCCATTCCCGGCAAAAAATCAGATAATATTTGCCTGAAAGCTTACATGGTTCTTAAGAAAGATTTTCCCGAACTGCCATCTGTAAAAATGCATCTGCACAAATCTGTTCCTGTCGGCGCAGGGTTGGGCGGTGGATCTGCTAACGGCGCATTTACTTTACAGTTGATCAATAAAAAGCTTAACCTTGGTCTCTCATCGGAACAACTCGTTGATTATGCATTCCAACTTGGGAGTGATTGTCCATTTTTTATCATTAACCGACCTTGCTTTGCAACCGGCCGTGGCGAAAAAATGGACATTATATCGCTTGACCTTTCGGGTTATTCCTTCTTAATCATATATCCGGGAATTCACGTTAATTCAGGGCTAGCATTTTCGAAACTAAAACCGCAAAAACCTGTAAAATCGATCCGCGATATTATACTACAACCTGTTGAAACGTGGAAGAAAGAATTAGTCAATGATTTTGAACCGCCCATATTCGCACAATACCCGGAAATTGCAAATGCAAAAGAAATACTATACAAAGGCGGTGCGTTATACGCTTCCCTGACCGGAAGTGGTTCGGCAGTATTTGGTATATTTCCAAAAAACAACCTGCCAGAACTGAACTGGGAAGAAAAATATATTCAGAAATCAATACCATGAACCAAGCCCAGGTACGGCATTTTATAAAGTATTTATATTAGTTTCAAATTCGTTTCAAAATGTGGTTGTATCTTGCGGTATATTCGATTACCATCCTCCTACGCGCATACATATTATCCTTTCTTGATCGCAACCTCGATTTCCTGGATCACCAATAACTTCCGGATAATCTTTCTTATGCTATAGCAATTCCCGGTTAACCGAACCCAAACTATAATACCACTTTATTTTTTAGGACTATTTTTTAGCGTAAAAAAAACATTATGTCAATGATTGGCTCAATCAGCAAGAACACTTCCTACTATTTAGAACTTGAAGAAAAATACGGAGCACACAATTACCAGCCCCTTCCTGTGGCGTTAAACCGCGGGAAAGGCGTATACGTGTGGGATGTGGATGATAAACGTTATTACGATTTTTTGAGCGGCTATTCAGCCATTAACCAGGGGCATTGCCACCCGAGGATCGTCAATGCGTTAACAGAACAGGCCCGACTGCTCACGCTTACTTCAAGAGCTTTTCATAGTAGCGCATTGGGAGAATATGAAAAGTTCATCACAGAATACTTTGGCTACGATAAAGTACTACCCATGAACACGGGTGTAGAGGCGGTGGAAACCGCCATTAAATTGTGCAGGCGGTGGGCATACAAAATAAAGGGAGTACCGGAAAACCAAGCGAAGATCATTGTATGTGCGAATAACTTTCATGGAAGAACGGTTTCGGTTATTTCATTTAGTACCGATCCACTATCAATCAAACAGTTTGGACCTTTTACACCGGGTTTTGAAATCATTCCCTATAACAATTTAAAAGCACTTTCTGTAGCATTACGCGATGAAAATGTAGCGGGCTTTTTGGTTGAACCAATCCAGGGAGAAGCAGGAGTGGAAGTGCCCGATGAAGGTTATCTAAAAAAAGCAAAAGAACTATGTGAAGTAAACAACGCATTGTTCATTGCTGACGAAATCCAAACCGGCTTATGTCGTACGGGTAAATTGTTATGTTGTGATCATGAAGACGTTACACCCGACATACTATTACTTGGAAAAGCATTGAGCGGAGGTATGCTACCGATAAGTGCAGTCCTTGCCCGAGACGAAATTATGCTCACGATAGAACCAGGCGAACATGGTTCAACATATGGGGGTAATCCACTTGCCTGCAAGGTGGCTATCGAAGCATTATCAGTTTTAAAGGACGAAAATATGTCGGAAAATGCAGCTGCAATGGGAACTTTACTGAGATCGGGAATAACAGAAATACACTCCCCTAATATTCAAACCATCCGGGGCAAAGGATTGATGAATGCCATAGTTATTCAACATCCAGATGCGGATGCCGCGTGGAAACTTTGCTTTGCGTTGAAAGAAAACGGGTTGCTGGCAAAACCCACTCACGGAGATAAAATACGGTTTGCGCCGCCTTTAGTCATCACCGCAGAACAAATAAAGGAATGTATTGAAATTCTAAAAAAGAGTCTTGCCATTTTTTAATCACTTCAATCCTATGGTTTCACAGATCTGGTTCGCATTAATAGTCCCCTAATGTTTCAGGCAACTGAGCCAGGGCCTTTTGCAATTGCTCGTCATTTGGAGCTATTCCATGCCACTCATGACTGCCCTCCATAAAGTCTACGCCCTTTCCCATAACGGTATGCATCATTATGGCTACAGGCTTACCCTTTCCGGTAAGCGTCTTTGCTTTATTCAAAGTAGCAATCAACTCGTCAATATCATTGCCATTTGTTTGCAGTGTTAACCAACCAAATGCTTCAAATTTTTTCCCAATATCTCCGAGATCCATTACTTTTTTGGTAGTGCCATCAATCTGTTGCCCGTTCCAGTCAACGGTTGAAATAAGGTTGTCGACCTTATTATTTGGCGCAAACATAATAGCCTCCCAGTTTTGTCCCTCATCCAGTTCACCGTCGCCATGCAAGGAATAAACAAGTTTATCGTCGTTATTCAACTTTTTTGCCAAAGCAGCGCCAATTGCAACGCTCATCCCCTGCCCTAGCGAACCGGAGGCCACTCTTATACCCGGTAGATGCTCGTGTGTGGCAGGGTGACCCTGCAGGCGTGAATTGATTTTCCGGAAAGTCGCCAGCTCACTGATTGGGAAATAACCCGAACGGGCAAGCGTGGCGTAAAACACCGGTGAGATATGCCCGTTTGAAAGAAAAAACACATCTTCTCCCCTGGCATCCATATTAAATGAAGGGTCATGCTTCATGATATCAAAATAAAGGGCAGTAAAAAAATCAGCACACCCTAATGAACCGCCAGGGTGCCCACTTTGGCATCCATGCACCATTCTAACAATATCTCTCCTGATCTGGGTAGCTATATCCTTTAAATCTGGCATAGTTTTTAGTTTTTCTGAACAGGCGTCAAAGCTAAAATAAAGTGTTGGATATAGATAAATAACACTATTGTTTTTTGAAATATAGTTTTATTCGCCGATACTAACCCTTTTCGCCAACCGTTCTATATGGGCGGTACGTATCACTAGTAAGAATATCATAATCAGATGTTCTTTGCGTTCAATTTATGTAAATAAAATTATTATCATATCTTAGCACCACTAAAAGCGGACCGGATGGAAATCATTTTGCTGGCAACCATATTAGCTTTTGTTATCACTTTTACTGCCATTCCTGTAATTATCAATGTATCTGAAATCAAGAAGCTTTATGATGTTCCAAATGCAAGGAAGATACATGCCACACCTGTTCCTTCATTAGGTGGGCTGGGGATATTTGCCGGCTTTATCATATCCTGTTTGATGACCATCTCTTTTACTTCGGCTCCCAGTTTCCAATATTATTTTGCTGCGGCATTGGTGATCTTCTTCCTTGGACTGAAAGATGATATTCTTATTCTTACGCCAATGAAAAAAATAATAGGTCAAATAATAGCGGCCTTCATTATTATTTACAAGGGTGGAATTGTTATCAAAAGCATGCATGGATTCCTGGGTGTACATGAACTGCCAGAAGTAATCAGCCTCACGTTAACTTATCTTACTGTAATTGTCATTATCAATTCATTTAATCTTATTGACGGTGTTGATGGACTGGCTGCAGGTTTGGGTATATTTACAACACTTACTTTTGGGGTGTATTTTTATGTGGCTGGACATGCGGAGTATTCTGCTTTCGCATTTGCCATGTGCGGCAGCCTTCTTGCATTTTTGATTTTTAACCGTTCTCCGGCGCGTATCTTTATGGGTGATACAGGTTCCTTGCTTATTGGATTAGTGAATGCCATACTGGTAGTTCAATTTATGGCAATTTCTGATTCGCCGGGAGCGGTTGTTCCAATGAATGCGCCGCCGGTGATGGCGATAGCCATATTAATCATTCCTTTATTTGATACTTTAAGGGTATTCTCTATCAGGATATTTAACCAACGTTCTCCATTCACCCCAGACCGTAATCACATTCACCATATACTTTTAGACAGAGGCATGAGCCATAAAGCAGTTAGTTTTACACTTATCGTTGTAAATGTTTTTTTTGTTGCAATTGCCTATTCTTTGAGTTTTCTCAGCATTAATATAGTCATCCCTGTTTTGGTAGGATTGGCATTCGGTGGCTTTACTATAATATATCTACGTAAACCGAGGTTAATGGTAGTAGCCACCGATGATAACGACGATATTCTTCAACTCGCCAAACCTACCAGGATAGTGCCTTTAACCCCTGCCAATAAAGCAGCTGAACGCAACTGACCGGCAAATTCTTTTTATTTATTTCTCATTTATTAGCTTTGCACATATCTAATTTATTTATTTATGTCAGAAGATGTAGTATTTGTTCTGGATGTTAGCGAAGACTCTATGAAAAAAGCGATCAGCCATTTGGAGACGGAATTAGTGAAAATCCGTGCTGGAAGAGCAACTCCTCAAATGCTGGATGGGTTAATCGTGGATTACTACGGATCACCCACACCCATTAACCAGGTAGGAAATATTTCTGTGGCAGATGCGCGTACGTTAACCATTCAACCGTGGGAAAAAAACATGCTTCAACCCATTGAACGCTCAATTATCGCGGCCAACCTTGGAGTAACCCCTCAAAACGACGGAACAATCATTCGACTCTTTTTACCACCCTTAACAGAAGAAAGAAGAAAGGAATTGGTAAAAAAAGTTCATGCCGAAGGCGAACAATCGAAGGTAGCTATCCGTAGCATACGCCGTGAGGCCATAGAAGACATTAAAAAATTGCAGAAAAATGGGTTAAGTGAAGATGCAGGTAAAGATGCAGAAACCGACATCCAACACTTAACGGATAAATATACAACAATGATTGATAATCACCTGGCTGCTAAAGAAAAAGAAATGATGGTAGTATAAGCTGGCTTCTTTTATGATTAGTGAGATCAACTGATGAGAATTATTAATTGTACTGTACGCCCGATCAAGCTTTTAAAATATGACCACCAGTAAACTAAACTCGATAAATACCCGGGCTCCAAAGGACATTGACAAAGAAAAGACCAAAGCGAAAACAGACCAGATGCTTTTGGAATTGGATGATTTGCAAAATCTGTTGTACGCAGAAAATAAGCATTCTTTACTGGTGATATTACAGGGAATGGATGCCAGTGGTAAGGATGGGGCAATAAGAAGTGTTTTTGGGAAATTAAACCCCCAGGGTGTAAGTGTTGAATCTTTTAAGGTACCTACCCAGGAAGAACTATCCCATGATTTTTTGTGGAGAATTCATTCCCACGCTCCCGCTAAGGGCAAAATACAGGTGTTTAATCGCTCCCAATATGAGGATATAGTGGTAACAAGGGTACATAACTTGTGTGATGATGAAATCGCAAAAAAAAGAATGGATGCGATTAATAATTTCGAAAAATTGCTGACTGATCATAATAGCACACATGTCCTTAAATTTTATCTTCATATTTCTCCTGAAGAGCAACAGGAAAGATTGAGAGAAAGGCTACTTGAACCAAAGAAAATGTGGAAATACAATAAGAGGGATTTGTTAGAAGCAGAAAGCTGGGACAAATACATGAAAATGTATGAAGACTGTTTCACTCACTGTAATCATGTACCATGGCATATTATCCCTTCCGATCAAAATTGGTATAAGGAGTACCTCATCACCTTAAAGGTGTATGATACGTTGAAGGAACTTAAAATGAAATATCCAGGTCTACGCCAGTAACCTGTTTATCAAGTGTATTATTTGTGAATAATTCTGACGAGCAATATCTCAAAATGATATCGCATTGCGATACATTTAAATTCTGTTTAATTTCCATCATATCACTTTTTAAATTAAAGACTATGGGCTTTATAAAAGAATTTAAAGACTTTGCCATGAAGGGCAATATCGTAGATTTAGCGGTGGCAGTAATAATTGGCGGAGCCTTTGGTAAAATTGTAACTGCTCTCACTGCAACTATTATTATGCCTGTCATTAGCCTGATTATAGGTAAAGGAGGTGTTGCTGATATCCAATTCAAGATCGGTGAAACAATTTTCCCTATTGGAGGCTTCCTGCAGGCTGTAATTGATTTCGTTTTAATCGCCCTGGTGCTATTTATAATTATTAAAGCCATGAACGCCGTTTTGAAAAAGGCGACGCCGCCGACTCCCGAGCCTTCATTGACCGATAAACTCTTAATGGAAATCCGCGATGAATTAAGGAAATAGTATCCTCCCTGGAATAATTTTAGAAATCTTTCAATCAAATTAGTGAATTGAATAAAAATCGTTCAGCGGGTTTTTATTTATTTTCGCGCAAAATTATTTAATCATGAAAGAGAAAGCCCGGTGTTTGTTTTTTTGTTTAACCATTTTACTAACTTGTTCGTTACAGGCTCAGGATGAAACCATTAAGGCCCTGAAAGACGAAAGTGGAAGAGCGATAAAGAAAGATCCAAATGACACGATTCCCAATACCTGGAAAACCGGGGGCTTGCTCAGTTTGACTGTAAACCAGGGTGCTCTCAGCAACTGGGCTGCCGGAGGGGATAAGTCTTCTTTGTCTATGGCCTCATTGGCAAATTTGTACGCTTTTTATAAAAAGGACCGGCATATATGGGATAACACAATTGACTTAGCGTATGGCATGGTTAAAACCACAAGTTTGGGCATGCGTAAATCCGATGATCGTATAGACCTGGTGTCAAAATATGGGTACCAAGTCGGAAAAGGGCATTGGTACGTTGGCGCATTGTTTAATTTCAGGTCACAGTTCGCAAAGGGATATTCCTACCCAGAAGATAAAGAAGAAGTTTTCACTTCTGAATTTATGGCACCTGCATACATCCTACTTTCTCCTACGATCACTTATCAACCTTCAGATAATTTTTCAATTGCTCTCTCCCCCGCGACTGCAAGGTGGGTAATTGTAAATAATGATTCTTTATCAGCGGTGGGCGCTTATGGTGTTGACCCAGGCAAAAAGGTAAATACAGAATTTGGCGCCTTTGCTTCAGTAAACTACAAAGCAAAAATTAGCGAGAATACATCTTACCAGGGACGATTAGATCTTTTCTCCAACTATTTTCACAATCCACAAAACATAGATTTGTATATGACTAATATACTGCTGGTGAAAATAACGAAGCTAATTACGGTAAGCATATCATTGGATATGATATACGATGATGATGTAGGCTCGTTGGATGACAACGGAAATTTACGGGGACCAAAACTTCAGTTAAAGGAATTGATGGGTGTCGGACTTTCTTATACTTTTAAAAACTAAATTTGATTTATCCATACCTTCGAGCTGTTTGATTTATAGGTATTTTTCCAGCGCAGAAACTAACAATTTAAACTATCCAATTGAATACAGAATCGTATCAAATAAAATTACCCCAGTTTGAAGGTCCTTTTGACCTGTTGTTGTTCTTTATCGAGCGGGACGAACTGGATATTTATGACATTCAGATTACAAAGATCATTAATGACTTTGTAACTTATATGCACAGTGCGGAAGACCTGAATATAGAACTCAGCAGCGAATTTATTCTTTTTGTTTCCACGCTTATGCGCATTAAAGCGAAGATGCTCTTACCACGCAAAGAAGTTGATGCAGAAGGCAATGAAATTGATCCGCGCCAGGAGCTGATTGATAAATTGCTTGAATACAAACGATTCAAAGAGGCTTCGTCAAAGATGGCAGAGATGGAAGCTATCCGCATGTTAATGGTAAAGCGGGGCAATATTCACAAGGAAATTGTTCAGGTGGGTGAAGAAGCCGGTGAGGGCACCGAAATACAAACCATTACCATGTTCAAGCTGATGAAAGCTTTTGAACGGGTAATGCAACGCCTCTACGATCGTAACAATAGACCGCAACATGTGGTATACCGTTATCACTATACCATGGAAAGCAGCAGAGAATACATGCTGGAAATGGTAGTCAAAGAAAAAACGGTAACGTTTGAAAAGATTTTTGAAGTTTGTGAAAACCGGATCCATGCCATCTTCCTGTTTCTTTCCATGCTTGAACTCATACAACAAAAATATATGAGCATTTTAACAGGTGAAGGCAGAAATAATTTTATAGTAGAATGGAATGAAAACCGCGAGGAACTCATTGCTAACGATGATGCGGTTGAATAACTTCCTTTGTATTCCACAAAGAGCTTATAGGAAAGTACTGATTTACCTGTTATAGTAATATTAAAGATGTAATGGCTTGTTCGTTAAGCACTACTTTTGCCAAATATATTGCCATTGCAGGCTGATAGCCATTACTCTATTACATGAAAAAAAGATTCAGCTATTTTCTTTTTTTACTACTTCCATTACTTCCTGCTGCGCAGGAAAAGTGGATGCAGTGGGATGCTGATGCAAAAAAGAACAATGCCAATTCCTACACAATTACAATAAATGCTAAGCTTGCCAAAAATTGGCATATTTACGCAGATTCAACTGTTGATTTGGAATTACCAGGATTGGAGATAAAATGGGATAATGAAAACATACAAAAATCAGGCGACCGGGTATCCAGCCCTGGAGCAACAACAATAAAAGATCCAGTTTTCGATGACCGCGAGCTCAAAGTGTTTAGCGGTAATTTTACCCTTGTTCAAAAAATAAGTATTTCAGGCACGATTCCCGCATCTCTTAAAATTTTACTAACCGGATTTGCCTCCAACAACGAAGAATTTATTCCGGTTGAAGAAACAAAAACAGTAAACTTTGAGGAGGGTATAATATCTGCAACAGCCAGCAATATAAAGCTTCCGCACGTTGATCTCAAAAACCCTGTTTTTCCATGCGGCGATGAAAACACCTCAGGAAAAGGATTACTGACCATTTTTTTACTTGGCTTTGTGGGCGGGGTAATTGCATTGCTCACACCTTGTGTGTTTCCGATGATACCGGTAACGGTTTCCTTCTTCACTAACCGTGCAAATAATAAGCAGCAGGCTATACGCAATGGACTGTTATATGGCTTTTTCATTTTTGTCATTTATGTTATAGCCAGTATACCTTTTCACATTATTGGAAATGTGCAACCTGAAATATTTAATAACATCTCTACCAATGCGTGGCTTAATGTTTTTTTCTTCGCCGTTTTTATCTTTTTCGCCATTTCATTTTTTGGGTATTTTGAAATAACGCTACCCGCCGGAATAGCCGGTAAGGCAGACTCAAAAAGCAGTCTTGGCAGTTTAAGCGGTATCTTCTTCATGGCACTCACCTTGGTCATCGTGTCGTTTTCATGCACAGGGGTAATTTTGGGCACCTTGCTTGTGGGCACAGCATCCGAGGGCGCCTGGTCGTTAACCAGTGGCATGGCTGGTTTTGGGACAGCGTTAGCTTTACCTTTTGCGCTTTTTGCCATGTTTCCCAACTGGTTAAAATCACTTCCCAAAAGCGGCGGGTGGCTGGACACGGTAAAAAAAGTCTTAGCTTTTGTAGAAGTAGCGCTGGCTTTTAAATTTCTTTCTAATGCCGACCTGGTAGAACACTGGGGTATACTGAAACGTGAGGTGTTCATTGGCATATGGCTAATAGTCTCCCTCGGACTTGGATTTTATCTTTTTGGCTGGCTTCAACTACCCCACGATGCCTCCGGTCAAAAAATAGCACCGGGGCGAAAAGTATTGGGGGCTATGGCTTTTGTTTTTGCCCTTTATCTTGCACCAGGACTTACCTCTACACCCTTTGCCAATTTAAAATTATTGAGCGGATTTCCACCGCCATTGAGCTACAGCATCTATGGTAAAAATAATGTAACTGGCAAAGGCATTGAACCTGATGTTTTAAATGACTATGAAAAGGCAGTACAACTTTCAAAAGCGAAACACAAACCGATTCTTGTTGATTTTACCGGTTGGGCTTGTGTAAATTGCCGAAAGATGGAAGAGCAGGTTTGGACAAAACCTCAAATTTCATCACTGATAAAGGAAAAATTCATATTGGTTTCCCTATATGTTGATGATCGAAAAAAACTTCCGGTGGCCGAAAGGTTCACCTATTCTCTGGCCGATGGAAAAGAAAAGGATATCCTTACCATTGGCGATAAATGGGCCACTTTCCAATCCGAAAATTTTGGACAAGCCACGCAGCCTTTATACGTTATTCTGAACCATGAAGGAAAATTAATGACTCGCCCTGTGGGATATACACCCGATATAGAGAAATACAAAGATTGGCTGAACTGCGGATTTAAAGCATACTCCTCAAATCAATAAAAAATCTCCTAATTTTAAATAAACAAACTTTATAGGTTTTGCCATTATTATAACAGATGATACGATGGTTCAAAACGGCCAGTTCAATAACGAAAGCTGTGCTTGAAGACAATCTGATAGCGGGATATGGATTTTCGCGCTAGGACGAAGAACACGCTGCGGTATCAAAGTACCAACTAAACAAATACAATCAACCATTTCGAGAAACGTCTCCTTAAACTTTGAAGTATGAACGCATTTATTAAAATGGTACTTAATCCTTTCAAATTTAGGCTGTTCTTACTTTCCAGGTTGCCAAACGCTTACTTCTCGGGTGTAAGGATAAAAATTATTACCGATGAAAGGTGTGTGGTAACTGTGCCGTATACGTGGTTTTCTAAAAACCCTTTTCGGTCAACTTATTTTGCCTGCCTGGCAATGGCGGCTGAAATGAGCACCGGCGCTTTGGCAATGTCAGTCATCTATAAACGCAAGCCTTCTGTCTCTATGCTCATAACAAATATGAATGCCGAGTATTACAAAAAAGCAACGGGTGTTACATCCTTTATATGCAGAGATGGAATAGCCCTACGAGACGCGATTGAAGAAGCCATTGCCGCCGATAGTGATAATAGTATTACCGTACAGTCAACCGGCACCAATAAAAACGGAGAGTTGGTGGCGGTATTTAACTTCACCTGGTCTTTTAAAGTCCGGCACAAATAAGCTTCGATAAAAACTTTTTTTCTGCCAAACATCGACCAATATTCAAAAATGTATAACTTAATTATTGAATAAGAATATAACTATTGAATAACAGGAAACTATCTTTTTTTAGTCATCATTGCTTCGTAACCAATCTGAGGTATCGAACAACAAAATTACGTAGTGTCATTAACGTTTTTCAGCTTAGTTATAAACAATTGGTTATAATCTGCTCGTATTCAATAAAACTTTCAATTTGTCTTATTGACGAATCAAGAAATGAAAATACGGTCTATTATGAAGCAAAAAGAAACGCTGGTTAAGAATAATACAACGGCCGATAAACCGATGCAAATATCCAGTTTTAAAATTGGCGTATCGGTAGATTGCGTGATTTTCGGCTTCGAAAATAATACACTAAAAGTGTTACTTATTAAAAGCGATATGCAGCCCTATAAGAATCATTGGTCTTTGCTCGGCGATATCGTAAAACCAGATGAAGATATTGATAGCGCCGTCTCCCGAATTGTAGCCCACCGCACCGGGTTAAATGATGTATATATGGACCAGGTGCGCACTTTTGGGAAAGTAAAGCGCCACCCAAAAGGGAGGGTGATAACCCTAGCCTACTGTTCGCTCATTAACATTAAACACAACAAGTTGAAAATCTTGGAAAATGAACTACACTGGCACAATGCAAATGAAATTAAAGAAATGGCTTTTGATCATAAGGAAATATTAGACCAGTGCCGGCAGTGGCTGCAATACCGCATGCAGGAACATCCGCTGGCGCTCAGTTTATTGGGAACTCAATTTTCACTCCGTGACCTTCAGTTATTGTATGAGAGTATATTAGGCGAAAAAATGGACAGGAGAAATTT
>DASUFG010000528.1:0-5571 GCA_036274715.1 Agriterribacter sp. | reverse complement strand
TCGTACGTTTCAATGTCCGCAACAGTGGTAATTAATTTGAGATTGTTTACCTGCGCTGCATTATATATTTTTAACCCACTGGCACCATCGCAAACAAAGAGCAAGTCGCCGTCTTTTGATAAACCATGCGGGTTGTTCATGGAATAAGTTTTTACCAGAGTTGGATTTTGGATGTCGGAAATATCGAGAATATCCATTTGGTTGGTAAACCCATTGCAGGTAGTGCCTGATCTCAACGTTACATAAGCATATTTTTCATCGGCAATTACAGGATCGCAGCTTTGTACATGCGAAAACTGCCCTTCGTAATGCGGATCGCTGCCGTTGGAGATATTGTAAATAAACATGCCATTGGAGGAACCAATGAATAATTTATTTCGAAATGGATAAATCGTTTCTATATTCCAGCCCAGGTTTATTTTTTTTGTGTAAGACGGGTGTTGTGGTGAACTGATGCCAAAAACATTCAAATCGCTGGTAGTAACCGAATATAGTTGACTGCCCGCGATCGCGAAGCGGGCCATTGAGCCACCAACACCAAAGGGGGAAACGCCACCCGAAGACGTAGACTTTCCGCCGTTGTTTGCATAGCTGGCGAGGGCGACTAAGTCGTTCTGCATAAACACACGGCTCTTGTCGAAATCTACTCCAAAAAAACCGCCATTGCCACAGTCGATATTAATGGTGGTATCTCTTTTTACCCAATCTACAATCACCTTGGTCGTGTCTGCATAAAAACTGCCATAGTATTGCCGGAAGGGGAACGCACTTTCGATTATGGAAGTTGTTTTAACGCGTAGCGGATCAGTGATGTCAATAGTAATTAAATCGGTGTATGCATCGGCATACAGCGTATTGCCTTTTACTGCCATGTCCATATTTCCCGGGATGTTGATAAAGGCAACATTGCGTGGCGAACCCGGGTTGCCGTTATCAATAATGTGAATGCCCTTATCGGGTTCGTTCAAAAAAATGTACTGCCCCCGCAGGTACAGTTTTCCTATTCTTTCAATTTGCTGCGGTGCGTTGCTCTTTATATTGGCTCTTACCTCTTCGGTGGTTTTATAAACCGGACTAAAGTAACTATAGGTCTGCGTGCAATGATCTTTAATGCATCCCTGCAATAAAATGATTGCGCCTAAAATGATGGGCGGGGTGAATATTTTTTTCAGCATAAGCAAGGTTTACAGGTTGACAACCGTATTGGTTTAACCGTTGCATGGGTGGAATCCTTAACTCAAATTGAAAATCAAATAAGTTCAGATGAAGAAGAAATGGCGCATCCTATTTTTTCCATAAAACCCATTCTGCTTTTAGCCCGGCATAAATTAAGTGCTGTTGTAAACCGGTGGAAGGTTTCAGCAGGCTGGTAAAATTATATTGAATAACAGGCCCAAGATATAGGGTGCTTTTTGAGCGTTCAAAAAACGTTGTTGAAATGCCAGCGTACATCCCCGTCTGCAGTTTGTTGAATAAGGTTTTGTCCTTGTAATACGATCCAGTCATATCGTGATAATGTAGTGCAGTTGTATTCGCTAAATAACCAAGCGTTATGCCACCATTTAATTGTAGTGGGAATTGTCCGGCCTTAGTCATTTGCCACTGCACCCCTATTGGCAATTCAATAAAATGGTAGCGGTTGGTGTAGTTAATGCTATTAGCTCCGTTATAGTAGCCGGCATAGCGGGCACTTACGTTCACTGCGTTAGTCGCAGGCAGGCTATTGTTGCCAATTGAATATCCCACTGATCTTTTGGTGGAAGCGTATCTGTAATTTAAGCCAGCGGTGATTGCAAGCCTGGGATTCACAAATCTTTTTGCAAACGCCCCGGCCTGCCAACCGAATGCAGCCTTAACCTCAGAAGCGGGTGGGGGTACGGCGGCCAGGTAATTGCTTTGCCCGCCAATAAAGCCCAGGTAGTCATTCGATACAGTCAGAGAATTACCGGCTACTGATTTTTCTGCTCCATTTTTTCCCAGGAAGCCTTTACTCACATCGGATGCGCCTGCGGTTCCCGTAATCCCCAATTCCCAAACTTTTTTTGGTGTAAGTTTTACCGGGATATTGCTTAATGCTACCCCTGGTGACTTAGCCTGGGAAATACTTTTGAGTTTTTTTTCTGCTTCGATGCCGGGTAGAAATGCATTGTTTATATCAATGGATTGCATGGTGGCCAAAACCGTAATTGAATTCAACATTGATTCCTCGCCAATTGAAAATGCCTTTTTGTTACCGGTTTGGTCGGGCATTGGTAATTGAACAGCCAGCGTTGACTGTTTCAGATTATTCAACACCCGATTTTTTACCGGTGGCTTCACGGAATGTTGTTGTCCGTTTGAAGCTGTGAAATCAGAACCTGAACCTGAAATAGGTAGTGGCTTGCCCGTAATAGTATGATCTGAAGTTATTATTTCTGCTCCTGTGGCGTTTTTTGAAATGTCATTGCCGCTCGCCGGCTCTGTCACCGGATGTTCTGGGTTTGCTGGCTTGCTTTTGGGGATTCTGCCCTTTGCTAAACTTGATTCTGAAACCGAACCCGGCGGGTAAGTGTTACTTATATTTTGAGCCATCCAATAACCACCCACAGCGCAAAGCAGCAGCACTAAAGGAAACCAGATGAATGCTTTTTTGCGGCCTTTGTCTTTTTGTATGCGGCTATGCACGGTGGACCAAACCTCCTCTGACGGTTTTATCCGCAGTTCTTCAAATGCCTGTTGCACCTGCTTTTCAAAATCATTGTCCGGCATATTGTCCCAGTTTAAATTCAACAGAATTTTTTTCTATCCAGGTAATCAGTAAATTTCTTGCCCTCATATACTGCGAACGGGATGTACCTTCATTTATGCCCAATATTTCACCAATTTCCACATGGGAATATCCTTCTACCGCGTGCATATTAAATACCGTCTGGTACCCGGTTGGCAATTGCCGCACCAGGTTGGCCAATTCTTTTGTTTGCAGATATACCTGTGGGCTGTCTTCCGATACAGGATGAAGCGCGGGGTCTGTAAATGAAAGGTCGTACTGGTATTTGCTGTTTTTTTTAAGGTAATTGATTGCTGTGTTTACCATAATTCTTCTTATCCATCCACCTAACTCCCCATCGGAACGATACTGGTGTAAATATTTAAACACTTTTACAAATCCTTCCTGTAGTACATCTTCTGCGTCGGCAAGGGATTTGGTATATCTATAGCATATACCAAGCATTTGCTCAGCAAACAAATCATACAATTGCCGCTGTGCTGTAGCTTGTCCTTTCAAACAGTCTTTTACTAAGTAGTGATAGTCGGTCATCCGGTTCTAACGTTAAATCTGACAATGCTACAACATAAACCGTTGCATAGTGTCCCAAATTATTTGAACGGAGAAAAATGCCATTTAAAAATGCCTGTTGAGTGATCATTTAAGGTTTACACTTTCTGACTACCTTCGTCTTGATGGCCTTATTTGCATTGGAACAAGAACTTATTTTTCCTCCTGTTCAACTGGCCGAACCGGATGGGTTACTGGCTATGGGGGGCGATTTATCAACGGAGCGGCTGTTATTGGCGTACCGGAGCGGGATTTTCCCATGGTATGAGGGAACGATACCTTTATGGTGGTGCCCCAATCCCAGGTTTGTGCTTTTTCCTGAAAAGCTGAAAATAAGCAAGAGTATGCAGCAATTGATCAGGAAAGAAGCCTTCAGGTTCAGCATCAACAGCGATTTCAGGTCGGTGATCAGGGCTTGTAAAACCAGTTTGAGAAAAGGGCAATTGGGTACCTGGATAACGGATGAGGTAGAGGAAGCGTATTGTTTACTGCATCAAAAAGGATACGCTTTTAGTGCGGAAGCCTGGAACGGAAATGCGCTTGCAGGCGGTTTATATGGCATACGCATGGGAATGGTTTTTTTTGGCGAAAGTATGTTCAGTCGTGAAAACAATGCCAGCAAATTTGCATTTATCAGGTATATGGAACAACTTAAAATGGAGGGTGTAAAACTCGTCGATTGCCAGGTGCATACCCCTCATTTAGAAAGCCTGGGGGCTGAAATGATACCAAGGGAAATATTCATTAAAAAACTCGGCGAGCTTTTGCCCGCTGAACAGTGATGGTTGATGAATAATTTCCTGGCGCTGGCTCAGTTTTTCAATGCTTACGGAAAATCACTTCACCTATTTTGTTAATAGAGCCCCGGGGGCCAAAACTTCGGTCTTTGCAAAGAAAAAATCATGCAAATCATTTGCTACCGGGGTGGTTAAGACAAAAAAACTTGATGCCGCCTGAAAAAATTATCTACCTTTTTTCATTTCTCATTTCAATGACTATCAAAATCGCATCATTACTCAGGGCTTCAGCTTCAACAGCTGCAGTATTCCATATTCCCAACCCATCGCGTGCATGAAGCAAACGGTCTTGGACTTCAAATACCCCTTCCACCACAAATATGAATGCCGTATTTTGACGATTTTCAAGATTGTGCATCAGTGATTCCCTTCCTGAAAACTTACCAATATTTATTAAAAAAGGGAACTCATCCGGCACAAACTGCTTATTACCGCAATATATTTTCGCCAGGTTGTTCTTATATTTATTAATATCAAAGTTTACGATAAGGGGGTTGACGTAGTGGTTTGGAATACCTGTACCTATGCGCAATTGCAGAAAATTAACCAGTTCATTTTCGTATTCGTTCCTGATCTCAACGATAGTTCCACGGGACGTAAATCCCACCTGTAACTCCCCCGGTAAAATTTCATTTTTATTGCCATGCGAATCGCTGTAATGTATGGCGCCTGTTATTGGAATAAAAACAATATACCCATCCTGCTCAATAAACATTTTTTCGGACTGCCTGGCTGCCAGGGTATCATCATTCAACACATATAAGTCGCCCGCTGCCCGTTTATGCTCATTAAAGAAACTGCCAAAATTGAAGGTGCAGTAGCTGCGGAAGGACGCGGATTCATAATGTCCCCGTTGCTGCGATAAAAATATTTTTGCACTGGCTTCTGTTATCATTTTATGCAACATTCAATTTTATGCTTAAGTTAAATCCGTCTGTTGTATTGCCTGTTACGGTAGCCATTTCAATTCCTTCCCTGTCATCGCTGAATACATTATCATTCGCATTGTAGGTGTATCCCAGCATTCCCTTTTCGTAGCCATTCACTGCAGCGAGAGCAGTGCCCGATCCTTCAGGAAAGGCTATCTGCGTTACCTTTAAGGAATTGCCCGTCGCATTGTAAATATGCACATGTATGTGGGTGGCGCGGCCCTGGTACCATCCCGGGAAAATAGTAGTAAACGTAACTTCTCCGTTGGCATCGGTTACCTGTCTTCCGCGCAAAAAATGTACGGAGCCATAGTTGTTAGACTGCATCCCGGTTCCTCCATATTCAGAATAATTACCTTCAGCATCACAATGCCATATATCAACAATTGCTCCGGACAAGGCGGCGCAGTTCTTACTGACCTGCCCGATAGTGATCTTTGCCGTCATTTTATAGCCAGGTCTTCCGTCGGTGATGTTGGAGCGCTCGTACGATGAAGGGTCTTTTGTGGGAAAGGGACCTTCTGTTTCG
>DASUFG010000527.1:0-4066 GCA_036274715.1 Agriterribacter sp. | reverse complement strand
AAACATTCAACCCAACCGCATATACAGGCATCCACCCGGTTCCTTTCCAGTATATCCTGCACATAGAATTGGATAAACGCAGCATCGAACCGATCGCTCACAAAAAACGCATTCTCACCCTTACAGCGGTGGCGGATACTGATTTCGCCAATTACAATATTAGGCAAAGTATATACAAATTGGGCAGGACTGGGGATGTTTTTAACGGATTCAAAATAATGAAGGTCGGCATTCAAACTGGAATTGGCGTTACTGAATACGATGCCGACTTTTGCCGGACTATATTCATTTGCTATCTGCCTGCCTTGCAACAGTACTTCCACAGCTAAAAAGCCAAGCTGGCATAGCTGATCCATTTTATAAAACTTGGGGTAATCTATCTCAAAATGTTTGTAAGCATTCAGCAAAAAATCGCTGGTACCCGCACGGTGAGCATCCCTGTATAATAGCACCCCGTCCTTATGTACGGAGTGGGCGGCAATAGAGGTATATGCTGTAATATATGTTCCAGGTATTGTCAATATATAATCTATAGAATAAGATAGTTCCGTAAATAAGCCTGGTAAAACTTTTCTTCTCAATTTCCTATCATGCGGCAAAAATATTACAATGCTGCTAATTCCATTCATTTTCCACCGGATCAATAACAGTCCACAAAATCTTACAATTTCCTTATCCTGCCATCCTATAATTGATCGTCCTGCTATCCTAATATCCTATTATCCTAATTTGCGGTCTGCCCTTGCTTTCCTGAAACTGTCACGCATCTCGATCATTCCTGCCAATTTTTGTAGGGCGGTTTCATGATCCTTTACGTATGGGTTGCTCATGTCCCACACATATCCCGCCAATACGGAGCATACCTGTCTTTTAATGAGCGGATCCTGGTCGTCGGCAAAGAAAATGGTGTCCAGCGTACCTTCGTACCAGGCCATCACGTAGGAGCGAAAAGTGTTTACCCCCTGCATCATAATGTCCATGTATTCTTTTTCCCAATCTATATTTTCACCTTTTAATTTGCGGATTACCAGGTTGCCCGCAAGTTGGCTGGACACGGTAGCCAGTGTAACCCCGGAAGAAAACACGGGATCCAGGAATTCGGTAACATTTCCGGTTAATACAAATCCATTTCCAAAAAAACGATCAGTGGTAGAAGACCAGGACTGAAGCGTTCTGGGCTCAAATAACAGTTCCACATCTTTAAACCTTTCCCTTATACCAGGATCTGCAGCAAGCATGGCACGGAATTTTTCTTCGGGTGTTCCGGGGAACCTGTCAAAAAATTCAAGGTCGCCCACATACCCTACCGATGTTACCCCTGTTGAAAAAGGAATGATCCAAATCCATACGGCTTTTTCATGCACCACAATGGTAATGCGGTCGGGCTCGTCTGCCATAGCACGTTTGGTATCTACCGTATGTGCGAATACCGCTTTCCTCGGTGGCAGGTTAGATGGCTTTTCCATGTTAAACAAACGGGGAATTACACGCCCGTACCCGCTGCCGTCGATAATAAAACGGGCTTCAATATACTTTTTATTTCCACTGCTGTCTTCGATGGTGGTAACCGATTTGCCATCATCATTAAATACAATATGCGTAACCGAGGTTTCGTAGTCAATTTGAACCCCCATTTTTTCAACGGTGTTGGCCAGGGTTGCATCAAAATCGGCACGGGTAACCTGCCATGTCCATTTCCAACCCTGGGTAAACTGGTCGGCAAACTGGTAGTCGCACACTTTTCCATTCTTGACAAACTTGGCACCGTTCTTTTCCTGGAAGCCTTTTTCCTTTACCGCTTCCAGGAACTTTGCCTCTTCCAATGCTTCCATACAGCGCGGTAACAGGCTTTCGCCGATTACAAAACGGGGAAATTTTTGTTTCTCCACTATCCGGACTTTAAAGCCTGCCTGGTGAACAATAGATGCGGCAACGGTTCCCGAAGGACCTGCCCCGATAACCAATACATCTGTTTTTTCAGTTTGCATACGTATTTGATAAGCGTTAAAATTTGAAGTATTAAATCCGAAATCCGAAGAAAAGCACCAAAAATCAAATCACAAAGTCCAAATAAATTTCAAACCCGAAGACATTAAATCTGAAATCCGAAGTCCTGATTCCGACATCCGAAATTGGTTTTCCCATTTTCAAATTTTCAAATTACCACATTTTCACATTACTCACATTTTTCACATTACCACATTTCCACATTACTCACATTTCCACATTCGCTTTCTTCCTGCATTTTAATAAAGTATGGCTCAACCCTATTCCATCCACCTGCTCCGCAATTTCAAAACCGGCATCTTCAATGCATTTTTTAAATACGCGGGAATCGTACATCTGGCTGTTGCCATTGGCCAAAGCTGTAAAATAGATAGATGTTTGCTGCAGGCAAAAAGCTGCTGCTTCAAACCGTTGTGTGTCCCAGAATGCTTCCAGGATTAACACGTACCCGTCGTCACCAATAGCCGCAGCACATCTTTTTAAAATAGAAACAATTTCGGTTTCCGAAAAACAATCCAGGAACTGGCTCATCCATATGGCATCAAACCCTTTAGGGAAGGCCTGACTTTCGTCCAGCAAATTCGCAGGGAAAAAAGATACCCTGTCCTGCAAACCGAGTTCCTCTATTCTGCTTTTGGCCATATTCAACTGCCCGGGTAAATCCATAATGGTAATATGTATGTCTGGATCATATTTGGTGGAAGCTATGGCCCATTTGCCGGTATTGCCGCCAATATCGAGGATGCTTTTAATACCGCCTTTATATACATGTTTGATAACGGCCGGAAATGCCGTATCGGAGAAAAAATGATCGAAGGCGAACCAACTTTTTTGAATATGGGCCGGTAACTGCGAAAGCCCCATATAAATGGTGGGCCAATCGCCTAATTCTTTAAGCCCTTCCGGCTTGCCGGTTGCAATACTGGCGTCCAAATCAAAAAGTCCTTTATAACACACATCATGCACGAAATCCATATTTACCCGTGTAAGCGGATCGTGCAAAATATAATGTCCCGTTTTGGCTAAAACATATTTACCCTCATTGACCACAATAAGTCCGATACCTAAGGAAGATTCCAGCAGTACCCTTACGCCATAATGGGGAAGTTGTACTTTACTTTCGATATCGGTTATTGTTATTCCGGCTGTCCCAGCGCTTTCTATAACTTCCAGGATACCGGTATCCCGCATTACTTTGGTAACCTGGAATACCACCGGACCAAATGCGATGAATTGTGCCAGTCCCTTGGCCTCAATAGCCGTTTTGGTATCTTTTTTAAAAAAATCCATGTAACGAAATAAACTTATGTTATGGTTAGTGATTAAAAATCAAACTGCTTTTTGCAGCACAATAGCGGCATTACAGCCGCCAAATCCCGATGCCGTTTTAAGACAGGTACTGTACTCACCCTTTTGTAACACATTGCTCACCCTTAGTGGTTCTGCAGTTCCCGGTTCCTCAAACCCATGGGTTGGCAAAATCATATTTTCTTTTAATGATTGAACACAGGCTGCCGTTTCGATTAAACCCGCGGCGCCTAAGGTATGTCCAAAATATCCCTTCAAGCTGTTAACCGGCACGCTTTGCAAGCCCGAAAGTGTTATGGCTTTCGATTCCATATCATCGTTATACGTGGTGGCGGTTCCATGTGCCGAAATAAAATCAATGGACATTTTATTAATGCCCGCTTCCTGGATAGCGGCTTCAATCGCCAGGTTAAGCTCTTCGCCTGTTCGCGAAGGACCTGAGATGTGGTTGGCATCATTGCTCACGGCCCCACCTAAAAGTTGTATGCCGTCCTCACCCCGCGGTTTTTGAGTAGAAAGGATAATCGTGGCAGCCGCTTCTCCCAGCGTGATGCCATTGCGGCGGGCATCAAAGGGCCTGCAGGGTGCATCGCTTACCGCGTGAAAAGATTCAAACCCGGAGAGTATGAATTGTGTAATGATGTCGGCTCCCGCCACCACTACATGATCATAGATACCCGATTGCAGCAGGCGCATTCCGGTGATAAGCGCTACCAGGCCTGAAATGCAGGCATGCGACACCACGATAGGC
>DASUFG010000526.1:0-15238 GCA_036274715.1 Agriterribacter sp. | reverse complement strand
CGTGTATGAAGGTGCAGTAGCACCGTGGAAGGGAGAAAAACTAAGCAGGTGGAAAGATCAATTTATAAAAGCTGCAAAACACTTTGGTTTTCCCGTGCATAAACCTGTTATAGATCTTACTCCTAAGCAATATGGCGAACTTTGGAGTGGTAACAGCCATGTGAATGGCATCAATGACTTTTTTAAGGAGGTTGAGCAAAACCTCTACAAAGTACAATACCGGGTATTACTGTCGCGCTACAGGGGCCGAACCATTTGCCCCGAATGTAAGGGCTACCGATTGCGCAAAGAGGCCTTGTATGTAAAGGTGGCAGACAGACATATTGGAGAATTATGTGAGCTGCAGGTAAAGGACCTTAAACAATGGTTTTACGGCATTCGGCTCAGCGACTACGATAACATGATAGCTAAACGCGTGCTTATTGAAATTAACCAGCGCCTGCAGGTGTTGCTTGATGTAGGTTTAGGTTATCTTAGTTTGAACCGGCTCGCTAATAGTCTGAGCGGTGGTGAAAGCCAGCGCATACAGCTCACGAGAAACCTGGGCAGCAACCTCACCAATTCATTATATATTCTTGACGAGCCTTCTATCGGGCTTCATTCAAGGGATACAGCGAGGTTGATTAAAGTATTGAAGGAGTTGAGAGATTTGGGGAATACAGTAGTGGTGGTGGAGCACGATGAGATGATGATGAAAGAGTCTGATCATATTATTGATATGGGCCCACTGGCCAGCCATTTAGGTGGCGAGATAATCGCAGAAGGCCATTATGACGATATCATTAACAATAAAGAAAGTCTTACCGGAAAATACCTGAAAGGAGAGTTAAAGATCGACCACCCCGTACATGTTCGCAAATGGAAACGGTCGCTGGTAGTAGAGGGTGCAAGGCAAAACAACCTGAAGGACATTACGGTGCAGTTTCCACTGAATGTGCTTTGCGTAGTGAGCGGTGTAAGTGGCAGCGGAAAAACCACTTTAGTAAAGCAGGTAATATACCCTGGCCTAAAAAAATTAAAAGGAGAGTTTGTTGATAAAGTAGGATTGCACAAAAAAATAACCGGCGATATTGAGTACATTACCCAGGTTGAACTGGTCGATCAGAATCCTATTGGAAAATCCTCGCGAAGCAATCCCGTAACCTATATCAAAGCCTACGACGAAATCAGGGATTTATATGCAAAGCAGCCATTGAGCAAGATCAATGGTTTTCAACCCAAACACTTTTCATTTAATGTAGAAGGTGGCCGCTGTGATGCCTGTAAAGGCGAAGGAGAGCAGGTGGTTGAAATGCAGTTTTTGGCCGACGTGCATCTAACCTGTGAAGTTTGTAAGGGGAAAAGGTTTAAGGAGGAAGTGCTTGAAGTAAGATACAAGGACAAGAATATTTTTGATGTGCTGGAAATGAGTGTAGATGATGCCCTGGCGTTCTTCAAGGACGAAAAAGACACCCACGCTAAATTACTGCCCTTAGCCAATGTTGGTTTGGGGTATATTAAACTCGGACAATCAAGCGATACCCTTTCAGGTGGTGAAGCCCAAAGAGTAAAACTCGCTTCCTTTCTGGGTAAGGGCAAATCGCAGGGTCATATTCTCTTTATTTTTGATGAGCCCACCACTGGCCTTCATTTTCACGACATCAATAAATTACTGGCCTCTTTCCAGGCATTAATTGAACAGGGGCATTCGATTTGGGTGATAGAACACAATACCGATGTCATAAAAAATGCCGACTGGGTCATAGACCTTGGACCTGAAGCTGGCGATGAAGGCGGACAGGTGGTTTTTGCCGGCACCCCCGACGACTTAAAAAAAGTGAAGGAAAGTTACACTGCCCGGTTTTTGTGATCGCGTTGCATATTAGAACAATAGTTTAGCCTGTGGTATTGATGCCAATCTTTTAAATTTCTCATTACCTTCGCACCCAAATGACAGAAAAGATAATTATTCTTGACTTCGGCTCCCAATATACCCAACTCATAGCACGTGCCGTACGGGAAGCCAATGTGTATTGTGACATTACCCCGTTTAATAAACCGATAACTTTCTCGCCCGAATTAAAAGGTGTTATCTTATCAGGGTCACCTTTTTCTGTAAATGATAAAAATGCGCCGGTTATAGATATCGAAGGCATACGGGAAAAATTGCCAGTGCTCGGTATTTGTTATGGTGCCCAACTCACTGCAAAAACCTTTGGAGGCAAAGTAGAGAAATCTGAAAAGAGAGAATATGGGAGAGCCTTATTAAAAATCGTGAAAGATGATTTGCTTTGGACCGATATACCTGTTGACTCCCAGGTATGGATGAGTCATGGCGACTCAATATTGGATACTCCTCCAAACTTTTCCATACTGGGCACAACCGATAGTATTCCGGTGGCAGCTTTTAAAAATGGCAGTGCCGGAAATGCATTATACGGGCTCCAGTTTCATCCCGAAGTATACCATTCCACGCATGGTAAAAAAGTAATACAAAATTTCCTGGTGAAAATATGTGGATGCCAACAGGACTGGACCCCGGCTCATTTTGTAAATGACACCATCGAAAACCTGAAAAAGCAAATAGGCGACCGGAAGGTAATTATGGCATTAAGCGGCGGTGTTGATTCAACAGTGGCTGCCACTCTAATACATAAAGCAATCGGCGACAGGCTGTTTGGCATTTTTGTAGACAATGGGGTGTTAAGAAAAAACGAATTTGAACAGGTCTTGAAAACCTATAGCGAAGTTGGACTAAATGTTAAAGGGGTTAATGCACGCGAACATTTTTACACCAAACTGGCCGGCAAAACAAGCCCTGAAGAAAAAAGAAAGATTATCGGTAATACATTTATCGAAATATTTGATGAGGAGTCGCATAAGATTGAGGGAATCGGATTATTGGGGCAGGGAACAATTTACCCCGATGTGATTGAAAGCGTTTCTGTTCATGGCCCTTCAGTTACCATAAAATCGCATCATAATGTAGGCGGACTGCCCGAAAAAATGCATCTCGAACTGGTGGAACCTTTACGCTACCTTTTTAAAGATGAAGTTAGAAAGGTTGGACTTGAGTTGGGACTTCCGTCAACCATGTTGTTTCGTCATCCTTTTCCTGGCCCGGGACTCGCGATACGGATACTGGGAGAAATAACTGAAGAAAAAGTACAATTGCTTCAGGAGGCAGACGCCATATATGTTAAAGCCTTGCAATCATTTGATTTGTACGATAAGGTTTGGCAAGCCGGGGCTATTTTGCTACCTGTAAAAAGTGTTGGAGTAATGGGAGATGAAAGAACATATGAATTTACGGTTGCATTAAGAGCGGTGACCTCTGTTGACGGTATGACTGCAGACTGGGCGCATTTACCCTACGAATTTCTTGCGCATGTCTCGAACGAAATTATTAACAATGTAAGAGGCATTAACCGCGTGGTATATGATATCAGTAGCAAGCCCCCTGCAACTATAGAGTGGGAGTAATACGTCTTATGATAAAGCTGAAAGTATGACTAAAGCCGGTTTTCTTTGTATTAGTTTTTTGTTGTTCTTCAAAATTAGCGTTGCTGAACATCCTTTTCAGACTCCGGTAGGGGATACTTCGGCAAAAACACCCCGCATCGCACTTTTTTTGCCCTTATATCTCGATTCTGTTTTTGACGAATCTGGCCATTACAAGTTTGATAATGTGGTTCCGCGATATGTAAATGCCGGATTGGATTTTTACGAAGGAGCATCGCTTGCATTAGATTCATTGAATAAAGAAGGCGTAAAATTAGATGTACAGGTATTCGACACCAGGCATCATACTTCGCTTTATAAACTGGCTGATAGTGGTAAGCTGAATAATGTTGACCTCATTATTGGTGCCGTTAGTGGCAGTGAATATTTAGACCTTGCTACCATCGCAAAGGAAAAACAAATCCCTTTTGTTTCGGCCAGTTACCCCAACGATGGCGGCATTACCGGGAATCCTTTTGTGATTATTGTAAACGCGAAGCTCAATACGCACATTCAGTCCATCTATAATTATGTACTGCGCAATCTGGGCGTCAACAATATCGTAATGTTTCGCAGGCGAAACAAAGCCGATGACAGGGTAACTGAGGTAATCAAGTCTCTTAATCAATCAGCATCAGGCCCTGTTGTAAACATACAGAACGTTACATTAAATACCGACTTTACCACTGCCGAGATAACAAGCACACTAGATAAATCAAGAGAGAATGTAATTATTAGCGGCAGCCTTGACGACGCCTTTAATAAAAAATTGATTACAACGGCGGCCTCGCTTGCATCTACTTACAAAATTACACTGGTAGGTATGCCTACCTGGGAAGGTTTACATGAATTGGAAATGCCCGAACTGAAAACTGTTCCTGTAATTTACTCCGCAACTTTCTTTAACCCGGAGGAGGAAGATAGCTGGAGTGATGATTTCAAAAAACAATATGGAAGGAATACCTATACCCTGCCTTCAGAGATGGCTTTCAGGGGCTACGAAGTGATGTATTTGTTTTCGCATTTACTGGCCAAATACCATCGCGAGCTGGGAAATAATTTATCGGATAAGGGGTTTCGGGTACACACAGATTTCGAGTTTTACCCTGTCCGTTGGAGTAAGAACGCCATATTGCCTGATTACTACGAAAATAAACGCATCTATATTTTAAAGCGACTGGATGGCGCAATAACCAAAGAGAATTAATACCCGGTTTACTCCTGCAAACCATAGTTGCCTGTATTAAAAAGGATATTCCACTGGTATTCTCTAACAACACGACGCACATGCTAAGGATTACTTCCCGGGAACATCAACCCACTCAATTTTGAAAACGTTATCATGATCAGGGCTGCCAGATTTTTAGTCATTTTGTTTTTACTCAATACAGGTGTCCATTCGCAATCGAAACCCAAATGGAAATCTGTTTTCCAACTTGTCAATAACGAGGTTGAGCAAAACGCTGCTGCCTATCATACGCTCCGGGAGGCTACAAATAATATTGGTGCCAGGCTCACCGGCTCCATACAGGGATCACAAGCCGAGACCTATACACACGATCTCTTGCAATCATACGGATTACCCGTTCGGTATGAACCGTTTGAGGCTGAGGGCTGGAGCAGGGGTTCGCTGAACCTCACCATCAACGGTAAAGAATATAAAGCGGTTAGCCTGGCGCACTCGCCTGTAGAGTCCAATGTTTCGGCAAATCTCGTGGATATGGGTAATGGACTGAAAGATGATTACCTCAATCACCCGGAGGCAGCAATGGGAAAAATTGTATTAGCGTCGTTAGGTTTACTTCCTGGTTCAGCAAAGGGTTTGCAAAATCTCCACCGATCTGAAAAAACAGCACTCGCCATTCAATATGGTGCGAAGGGTATTATATTTTTTAATGCTGCACCCGGTGGCATTTTGCTTACCGGCACAGCATCGGTAACCGGTATGCTTATTTCCATTCCAGCACTATGCATAGGCAAGGAAGATGGATTACAGTTGAAAAAGCAAATGGAAACAGCAAGCCTCCGGGCCAGCATTAACATGACTAATTTTTCAGGGAAAATCACAGCAAGAAATGTTATTGCAACCCTAAAAGGGAAAACAAAGTCCGATGAAAAAATTGTGATCGGGGCACACCTCGATAGCTGGGACTTAGCCACAGGCGCTATTGACAACGGAATTGGCGCTTTTTCGGTAATAGATATTGCAAGAACGTTTCAAGCATTGAACCTGCAACCCCAACGCACAATAGAATTTGTTCTGTTCATGGGCGAGGAGCAGGGTTTGTTAGGATCCAAAGCATATATAAAAAAGACATTGGAAGATAGTTCAGGGGGGCAGATCAGGTATATGCTGAATCTCGACATGTCTAATGACCCAAAAGGGTATTCGGCAACAACGGAAGATGACAAACTACTTTTCAACGCTATAGGCAGTATCGCCAACAGTATAGACACTTCCTTTACCAGCAGCTTCAGCTCAGGATTTGGGCTGCACAGCGACCATCAGCCTTTTATGCTGCAAGGTATTCCTACCGCTGGGGTATCCGGCAGCCTTAGCAGGGAAGTATTGAATTGTTACCACGCAGATTGCGATGTTTTTAGCTGGGTAAATGAACGGGAAATGAAGAATACAGTTCGGTTTACGGCAATGTTATTGTATGGACTCGCCGATTCTGAAGCGCTGAATGCAAAACAGCTAAAGGATAACGAGTTGGAGGAAGCATTAATAAAAAGCCATCTTAAGGAGGCCTTACAAACATCAGGGGACTGGCGCTGGAACTAAAAAAGGAGAACATTGGATATGATTTCCAATATTCCCCTCTTAAATCTATAAGCCGGTAATACCGCCTCTTTCTATCTAGAAATCATGATAGCTATACAGCGGATCTACCGGAGTCCCCGCTTTTATTTCCATAACAGGGTTAATCAATCCATCTTTCAACCCATATACCCATCCATGAAGATCAGGAGCTCTTCGTTCTTTCCAGGCATTTTGAATAATGGTAGTTTGTGATAAACGCACCACCTGCTCCATTACATTCAGCTCCGACAGCCTGTCGCCCCTGGCATCCATATCTTCAATAGCTTCCAGTTCTTCCCTATTGTGCCGATATACATCTTTGATGCTGCGGATCCACATGTTTAACAAGGCTTTGTAATCATTATTGGTCATGGAAGCTTTTACCCCTCCGCACCCGTAATGTCCACAAACCACCACATGATTCACTTTTAAAAAATTCACAGCATAATCCAACACACTCAGCAGGTTA
The DNA here is from genome assembly GCA_036274715.1 of Agriterribacter sp. Classification (GTDB taxonomy): domain Bacteria; phylum Bacteroidota; class Bacteroidia; order Chitinophagales; family Chitinophagaceae; genus Agriterribacter. Next base: position 8,486 of record DASUFG010000526.1, on the reverse strand, counting down.
ATGTCTGTATGAATAACCATATTGGCAATATTGCGATGCACAAATATTTCACCGGGCTGCGTGCCTGTAATTTCATTGGCGGGTACCCGGCTATCGCTGCAGCCAATCCATAAAAATTCGGGAGTTTGTACTTTGGCCAATCTTTTAAAATAGTCCGGATCCGAGTCTACTTTCTCTGTAGCCCAGGCTTTGTTCTCCAATAATAATTTTTCGTATGATTTCACTGTAATAAGTTTAAGTTTAAAATAGATGATAATAATTTGCCCATTACGTCACACTTTCACTTCCTCCCTGCTGCGTTGGTGAATGGCACCAGTACCATCGCGGAATTCAAAACCGTTGTTAGCACTGGTTTTGAATTCAACCCGCACATTCTTTTTGTGGGACTCCTGGATAAATGTTTCTATCATTTCCAAAATATCCCGGTCAATAAAGTCAGCCCGTGTTGCATCTATCAGAACACTCGAGTTCTCAGGAACAGCATCCAGTTTATTCTTTATACCTCTTTTGTTTAAAATAGAAACATCTTTTCTTAAACGAATCAGATAATTGTTATTATCATTTACAATAAAGACAGCAGTTTTAAAATTACTTCTTGCAGAAAAGAACAAACCTATTGCTAAACCTGCCATTACACCCACAAGCAGGTCTGTAAGTAAAATAATAACCACCGTAGCAACAAATGGCAGGAACTGGTCCCATCCCTTTTGATACAAGGACTTAAAAAGAGATGGTTTCGCCAACTTATAACCGGTATAAATTAATATAGCCGCAAGCGCTGACAACGGAATAATTGCCAAAATACGCGGTATGAATGCAACGCTGAGCAACAGGAAAAAGCCATGATAGATAGTGGACATTTTTGTTTTGGCTCCAGCATGAATATTGGCCGAAGTTCTAACGATCACACTCGTTAATGGTAAACCACCAATTAATCCAGAAACCATGTTACCAACGCCCTGCGCCTTCAGTTCGCGATTAGTGGGCGTAAGTCTTTTTTGTGGATCAAGATTATCTGCCGCTTCCACACCCAGCAGTGTTTCAAGGCTGGCTACTAAGGCAAGCGTTACCCCGGTAATCCATATCTGTTTATCGAATATACTGTTCCAATCGGGGAACGTAAAAAATGAAAAGAATTCCTTTGCCGATGAAGCTACTGGAATATTAACCATATGTTCTTTGCGCAAACCAAAATCGGCAAGCTGCCAGTGCACGAGTTCATTGATGCCCACACCGAGCAATACAACCAATAGGGGACCGGGAACCAGTTTCAACCACCCACCCTTTCTTTCCACCAGGCTACCCCAAAAAAACTGGAAAGCAAGACATAGCCCACCGATAAGAATGGCAACGGGAGTAACAGCCCGAAACGCACTGGCTATTCCTGAAAATGTATTCTCACCATCTGGCTGTAAAAAAGCCTGGTCGCCTTCAAAATCTTTGTCGTAGCCAATAAGGTGCGGGATCTGTTTCAATATCAGAATAATACCTATGGCAGCCAGCATGCCCTTAATTACGCTCTTGGGAATATAATCACCTATAACACCTGCACCCACAAAACCTAAAATCAATTGAATTGCTCCGCAAATTACTACGGCCAACAAAAACACCTCAAACGAAGGGAGTATTGCAATAGCCCCGACTACTATGGCGGTAAGTCCGGCCGCCGGCCCACTAACACTCAATTGCGAGCCGCTGAGTATACCAATAACGATCCCCCCCACAATGCCGGCAATGATGCCACTAAACAACGGTGCGTTTGAACCCAGGGCAATACCCAGGCAAAGTGGTAATGCCACTAAAAATACCACGGCTGATGACGTGATATCGGCAGGAAAACTCCTGAAATATGCAGTAAAACTATTTTTCATTGTTTCAATTAATTAAATAAGGGAACACCTTTACCATGACGGCCGGCTCCCGTTAAAATATCTATTCTCCCTGGCAAAATTTGAATGAATGGATATGGAATTATATCCTGGATAATCCCGGAACTATTACCCCGCGCAACAATTGCCAGGATAAAACATAAAATAAACGACATGGTTCTTTAAGAGTCTACAAACATTAACCATGTAGTCTTAAAGAAAAGCATTCGTGTATTTATGTAAAAAAGTAACCGTTTATCCTTCCGGAGGGGGTGAGACTAGTTCTCCATAATGGGCAATATATATCCCCGAACCAGTGGAACCGCAGTGCTCCAATTCAGGCGCATCGAAACCCTGAAGTGTTACACTTTCATGGAGATATTCGGACAACGTATTAGCGCTGCATTTTTCCTCATTAAATCCCGAAAATGGATTTGAATTCTCGTCCATTGAATCATTCACGGCACTGGACATGTTTTTCCCGTTAAGTTCCTGCTGGATAGTCAAAATAAAAGGAGTGCTCACGGTAAGCCATAACAGTGTAAAGATCATAAACACTGCCGAGGTACAATGTTTTGGCTTATATGTTGAATTATTTCTGCCCATGAAGCCATCAAAGGTAATAAATTACCTGAAAAATAAAATAACATGTAAAGAATGTTAACTATTTGATTAACAGGATGGCAAAAAATCGCTCAATGAGTTCAAGGGCTGTATTCATGATGTTCGCAAAATCAGCTTTTTCATGTAGGTTTGCGCTTAAACTATTGATGGTGAAATTCAGATCCGTTCTATTGCTCACATTGGCCATACTGATTATTGACCAGGCCTTTAAGATTTGGATAAAAACAAACTTCTACCTGGGAGAAGAAAAGCTTATTCTCGGTTCATGGTTCAAGCTTCATTTCATTGAAAACGAAGGCATGGCCTATGGTTGGAAACTGGGTGGTGAATGGGGTAAAATCATTCTCACCTTATTCCGGCTTTTTGCGGTAACCTTCGGCACGTATTATATCCGGCATATTATTAAGGAAGGCTATCATAAAGGTTTTATTATTTGCGCCACGTTAATTTATGCAGGCGCTATTGGAAACCTAATAGACAGCATGTTTTATGGATTGATATTTGAAAACAGCGGCGATATATTCAATCCCCACATATCAGCCATTTTTCCTGAAAAAGGGTACGCCGGATTTTTACACGGGCGTGTAGTTGACATGCTTTATTTCCCAATCATCACCGATGCCCGGTTCCCACATTGGGTGCCTTTTTGGGGAGGAGAAGATTTTGAATTTTTCAGACCTGTATTTAACATAGCGGATGCTTCTATTTCGATAGGCGTTATAACAATTCTTTTATTTCAAAAGCGGTTTTTTGAACGAAAAAAGAAAGAAATGCACCCAACGGTAGAGACAAGTACTACCGTAAATGACGAGGTGCAGGTATCGTGATACCTGCTCAATCGAAAATACTTGTGATACAGATGTCTAAATTTATATTCCACATTTTAATAGTTTCAGTTCTCTTTGCCTCCTGCTCAAAGGAATACAGCCAGGAAAGGATGACGGGTGTTAACCCGCCGCTCGGTAACGACTGTTCAATGACTACCGTAACACCTTTTGATTCAGCTTCCGGCAGGGGCTTCGGATCATTTCATGTTACATTTGGTGCTGATGACCGCACCCAAAAAGTGGAGTTGTATGACAGTGCTTCCGGAACAGTAGATTATTATGCCACTTTCACCTATATCAACGATACTATACGGATTAGTGCAAATGAATTTTTTGTACTGGATGCAAGTAGGCGGATAAGCGAATACCATACTCTTGAAAATCCTTCCGACAGCAATTCCGAACACTATAAGTATACCTACGAGTATGCTCCCAGCGGGCAACTTTATCATAAATATTGGTTTTTGGCATCGCGAAATCCCGATGAACCGCTTTTTGCATATAACTATGAATGGGTTAATGACAATCTTGTACGTGTTGAGGCGAGGGAAGCTGGAGGCGATAAAAGAATTGTATTACAGGCTGAGCTTAGTTATGCCATCGACAAAACTGTAAAAAATTATCTTTATTGTTTTCCCGAAGCCGATGAACTTGCTCCTTACATACTATCCGTAAACGTGGGCAAAAAATCAAGGAACCTGCTTCAGAAAATTGTAGTTAAACTTTATGATGCTGGCGGAAATGAGCTAGATACTTACAATACAGAATATAAGGATTATAAGTTTTCGTCTGATGATTATATTACGGAAGTATATGCGTCAGGTGATATTGTGGACGGGTTGCCCATTGTTACGGGGCTTACAAAATTTAGTTACTACTGTAAATAATACAGGTTGTTGAATCTTTCGATTAAAAAAAAGCCCTCCTGCAAAGGAGGGTTTTTTTGTTTACAAAGTAGTTGAGAGGTTGTGAAATCAATCAACACACTTTTTTGGGGTATGGATTAATCGGCCATGGAATTAACATGACCATTGGGTACGATTAAAATGCAGGTATTAAAAAATCCTGCTTGTGATGGGTTAGGGAATAAGGATATAAAAGAATTTGTGATTGGCATGTTCGGGAACTTTAACGCAGGAACACTGTAAATTATTCTTTGGTTTTTTTTTGCATTCGGCTTTTATATTATTGCATAGAAAACACAATTTTAATAAGTACTTCATTTTCCACATTTTGCGATAATTTGTTTCGCAAGTCCGGATACTTATCAAATGATAATTTCAATTTTTTTGACTAGCCCGGTTTTGTTGAAAAGACCACTGATGATTTAATTGCGATTTTGCATTTTTTATTTCGTACGCATAAATACTAATCTCATTCAAAGTCCGTTTATAAAATACTTTACACGAGTTCAGCAACGCTGCTTTACAATATTAAACATCGTCTTTTTTCTCATGTTGTAGTTGGTTTAAAGCAAAAGGCATCTCCCAGTGAGATGCCTTATTGCTTTTAGTGCGGCTTAATAGCAATTGGTTGCCAATAATATTCTTTTAAAAAAGGAAAATCCAGATTACCTGAAACCAGCACGTATAATAATTATACAGGGCAGTTAATTGATCGTCCCAACCATCTTGCCGGGCTGAACCCATTCATCAAATTGTTCCGCTGTTACGTAACCCAACTTCACGGCCATGGCCTTCAGCGTAGTGCCTTCCTTATGCGCTTTTTGGGCAATTTCAGCTGCCTTATAATATCCTATTTGCGTATTCAGCGAAGTTACCAGCATTAACGAGTTGTCAACATGTTTCTTAATATTGGCTTCAATGGGCTCAATGCCCGCAGCACAACGGTCATTAAAGCTTACGCACCCGTCTCCAATCAATCTTGCGCTATGCAAAAAATTATAGATCATGACTGGTTTAAACACATTCAATTCAAAATGCCCTGTTGCTCCGCCAATGCTGATGGCTACGTCATTTCCCATTACTTGTGCGGCAATCATTGTCAGCGCCTCGCATTGTGTGGGATTAACCTTACCAGGCATAATAGACGATCCAGGCTCATTATCAGGTATCATGATTTCGCCTATGCCGCTTCGTGGGCCTGATGAAAGCATCCGGATATCATTGGCAATTTTCATTAGACTTACCGCAGCGGTTTTTAAAGCCCCGTGCGATTCTACAATCGCATCATGGGCCGCCAATGCTTCAAATTTGTTTTCTGCAGTTTTGAAAGGAAGTCCTGTTAACCTGGCAATGTGGCCTGCCACGTTTTCGGAATAGCCGGGCGGGGTATTAATGCCAGTGCCAACAGCCGTTCCACCTAAAGCAAGTTCGCCCAGGTGTGGTAAACTATTTTTTATTGCCCTTAATGCATGGTCTAACTGAGAAACATAACCGCTGAATTCCTGTCCCAGGGTTAAAGGTGTTGCGTCCATAAAATGAGTACGCCCTATCTTTACCACATGCATGAATGCTTTGCTTTTGGCAGATAACGTATCCCGTAATTTTTCGATGCCCGGTATGGTAACTTCTTTTAAAATTTTATACGCGGCAATATGCATGGCTGTAGGAAAGGTATCATTACTGGATTGTGATTTATTTACATCATCATTTGGATGCAGTATTTTATCCTTATCAGTCAAACTCCCACCATTGATTACATGTCCACGATTGGCGATCACTTCATTCACATTCATATTGCTTTGTGTGCCACTACCCGTTTGCCACACCACCAACGGAAAATAATCATCTAATTTATGTTGCATTATTTCATCGCAGGCCTTACCAATAAGCGTTGATTTCTCTTCTGTTAACACTCCTGCTTCGAAGTTTGTAATAGCAGCTGCTTTTTTTAGATAGGCGAAGGCGTTGATAATTTCCTTCGGCATCCTGTTAATGTCCTGTGCAATCTTAAAATTTTCAATGCTTCTTTGAGTTTGCGCGCCATAATACGCATTGGCGGGAACTTTTACTTCTCCCATTGTGTCTTTTTCGATCCTGTAGTCCATAGTGTGTTAAAAATATTTTTATAAAATCAATAAATCAGCTTAACAGTGCAAACTGATGAAGTATACAAAACTACAAGTTTACTTTTTATTGCCCCAGTTGCATTATTTTAGCTGCAGGATGATTCTTACTTATTCAGAAACCTGTACTCGCTTTTACCAGACAATTAAACCCGACTAACTTTACAAAAAGGCGCCCATGCAAAAACCTGAATTTGATGCAGTAGTTGTGGGATCCGGACCAAATGGATTGGCAGCCGCTATTACACTGCAGAGGGCAGGGCTTTCCGTGTTAATACTGGAGGCAGCAGATACCATTGGCGGTGGTTTACGATCAAAGGAATGCACACTCCCGGGATATATACATGACGTTTGCTCCGCTATTCATCCTATGGCGGTGAGTTCCCCTTTCTTTAACAGCCTGCCACTTGAACAGCACGGGTATTCCTATATATATCCTCCCCATGCCACGGCCCATCCTTTTGATGATGGTACAGCAGCGGTCTTAAAACCCTCTCCAGAAGAGACGGCATCCCTTTTAGGAAAAGACAAAAATGCTTACCTGGAGCTAATGAAACCGGTGCTAGAGGCTTGGCCCTTAATAGCTACGGATGTACTTGGTCCCTTACAAGTTCCACGACATCCTTTGTTGCTGGCCCGGTTTGGGTTGAAAGCCCTTTCATCTGCCACACAACTGGCAAAACGGTTTACTACCAAAGATGCCCGTGGGTTATGGGCTGGGATGGCAGCACACTCCATACAACCGTTAACCCATCTCACCACATCTGCCATAGGGCTGGTGTTAATGGCGGCCGGGCACCTCAAAGGTTGGCCCATTGCCAAAGGCGGATCACAATCCATCGCCAGGGCGCTTGCTTCTTATTTTATTTCGTTGGGCGGAAAAATTGAAACGGGGTTTGCTGTTCATTCATTACAGCAGCTGCCGGCTTCACGAGCTATTTTATTTGATATCACCCCGCAGCAGTTATTGCAGATAGCCGGACATAGGCTCTCCCCATTATATAAATGGCAATTGCAAAAATACAGGTACGGCATGGGAGTGTTTAAGGTAGATTGGGCACTTGATGGGCCAATTCCCTTTACCAACCCGGCATGCCGTAAGGCCGGCACGATTCATATTGGTAACACACTGGAAGAAATAACAGCTTCTGAGCAATCAACATGGAGTGGTGCACATCCCGAGAAGCCTTTTGTACTATTAGCGCAACAAAGTTTATTTGATGCATCCCGGGCACCGGAAGGAAAGCATACAGCATGGGCCTATTGCCACGTACCCAACGGCTCACTCAAAAATATGACTGAAGCCATTGAACAGCAGGTAGAGCGTTTTGCCCCGGGCTTCCGGGAACGTATACTCGCTAAGCATGTAATGAACACCGCACAGTTGGAAACCTATAACAGCAATTATGTAGGTGGCGATATTAACGGCGGGGTAATAGATATCCGGCAATTGTTTACGCGACCGGCATTGCGATTTTCGCCATACAGAACCTCTGTAAAAGGCATGTATCTGTGCTCATCATCCACCCCACCGGGAGGTGGTGTACACGGCATGTGCGGTTATCATGCAGCAAAGCGGGCATTAAAAGATGTATTCAGGATCAGGCTCCCTTAAAGTTGGGTTTTCTTTTTTCCAGAAATGCGGCAGCGCCTTCTTTCGCATCAGCCGTATCAAACAGTTCTCCAAAAATATTCATTTCAATTTCAAAGCCATTTTTGCTTCCATCAAAAACGGCGTTGGCTGCCTTTATGCAACCAGCTATCGCTAATGGCGCTTTGGTATTGATTATTTCCAGAATGGATTTTGCCTTTTCCAACAATTCTTCCTGCGGTACCACATCATTTACTAATCCGTATTGCAGGGCGGTTGGAGCATCAATCATATCCCCGGTCATGAGCAACTGCATAGCACGCCCCTTCCCTACCAGTTGTGTTAAACGCTGTGTACCTCCATATCCCGGTGTAAATCCGAGATTCACTTCGGGCTGGCCGAATTTTGCATTTTCGCTGGCAATACGAAAGTGGCAGGCCATCGCCAGTTCACATCCACCGCCTAAGGCAAAACCGTTAACGGCAGCAATAATTGGCTTAGGGGCGTTTTCTATTTTGTTGAAAACAAGTAATTGACCTTTTTCGGCA
>DASUFG010000525.1:0-4496 GCA_036274715.1 Agriterribacter sp. | reverse complement strand
GATTTGAATCGTTGTCTAAGATCGGCCCCTGCATTTCTATTTTTGGATCGGCGAGAACACAACCAGGCACCAGGTACTACGACCTCTCGGTTGATATTGCCCGGCGGCTTGCTGAAGAGGGATTCGGCATTATTACAGGTGGCGGCCCGGGTATTATGGAAGCCGCCAATAAAGGCGCCAAACTGTCTAACGGCAAAAGCGTGGGACTAAACATTGATCTCCCGTTTGAACAAAGACCTAATGACTATATTGACAAAGACAAGCTGCTGAATTTTGACTATTTCTTTGTGCGTAAAGTGATGTTTACCAAATATTCGCAGGGCTTTGTAATGATGCCGGGCGGCTTCGGAACGCTCGATGAATTTTTTGAAGTAGCCACCCTGATACAAACGGAAAAATTCAGACAAATGCCGATGGTTCTGGTAGGTAAAAAATACTGGCAGGGATTGATGAACTGGCTGGAAGACGTAATGCTGGTAGAAGGCAATATTAATCCCGAAGATCTTGCATTATTTGAAATTGTTGATAGCACCGAAGAAGTGGTAAACTACCTGGTAGACTACTATCGAAACCGGCAGTTGGCTCCTAACTTTTAACAAGGAGAAAGCTTATTGATGAAAAGAGAGATTTATACTTATATTCGATCTCTTTTTTAACAACCCAAAAGCTTATACCGGTTTACTATGCCGCAATCCCAGGTTTCCCAACGGCTTTATTCACTGGATGCATTACGTGGCTTCGACATGTTCTGGATTATGGGCGGGGAACGCATATTTCATTCGCTCTCCAAAGCTACCAACGCCCCCTTCTGGAATAGCCTCTCGCATCAGTTTTCGCATCCCGACTGGAATGGTTTCCGGTTTTATGACCTGATCTTCCCTTTATTCCTCTTTATAGCAGGCGTAGCCACGCCCTATTCGGTAGGACGCCAATTGGAAAAAGGAGCGCCAAAGCAAAAGCTGCTGTGGCGTGTGGTAAAACGGGGACTACTTCTTGTTATACTCGGCATTATCTACAATAACGGTCTGCGTATACAACCGATTGATGAAATGCGCTTTCCCAGCGTATTGGGAAGAATAGGACTGGCTTATATGTTTGCCAACATTATTTACCTGTATACAAAAAAGCAAAGGAGCCAGGTGATATGGGCCGGAGGGCTGCTTGTAGGATATTGGCTCTTGCTTTTGTTCACCTCCGCCCCCGGATATCCTGCCGACGATCTTACGCTTGAAGGAAATTTTGCTTCTTATTTCGACAGCCTGGTACTGCCCGGTAAATTACTGGTTAATGATATGCATGATCCCGAGGGGCTGCTTTCTACCGTGCCCGCCATTGCCACAGGCTTGCTCGGCATATTAACCGGCAGCTTCCTGAAGAACGGCAGCTTTTCACCTTCAGCCAAAGCGGCGCGGATCTTTGTTACAGGCGCCATACTTATTGTAATAGCGCAGGTATGGAACCTCGCTTTCCCCATCAATAAAAATTTATGGTCAAGTTCTTTCGCCCTCCAGGTTGGCGGGTTAAGCATGCTGCTACTGGCGGTGTTTTATTATATTATAGATGTAAAGGGATTTAAAAAATGGGCCTTCTTTTTTGTGGTGATCGGCATGAACTCCATTTTAATTTACATGTCGGGACATTTTATTGACTGGAAAAACACCACCAACGCTTTTTTTGAATGGCTTACGCAATTAGCGGGAACGCCTTACAATCTCGTTGTGTTTGCCTTTTGTTATATTGCTGTAAAATGGGCATTCCTGTATTTTTTGTATAAGAAGAAGGTGTTTTTGAAAGTGTAAGGGGGAAAGTCCAAGGCCGGGAACAGCTAATTTGAAATTTCAAATTTGAGATTTCAAATTGTTCTACAGTGAAGCGTTCTTTTCTTTCCAGAACTCATCTTCATAATCATCCTTTAAAGAATCGGCCGGCTGTGCGTTCAGTTGCCTGCCAATATCTGTAAGCTGCGGCCCGGTTAACGTTCTTTCCAAGTGTGGAAACAATTGTCTTTCCTCGTACCGCACATGCTTGTCTAACTGATCGGCCAATTTTGCCAACTCGTCTGTTATATTTTCAGGTGGAAGAACAGTCAGGGCCTCAATTCCCTCTCTTATTGCAGCATGCTCTTCCATAGCTTTCAGTACCATTTCATCCTGCAAAGGAGCAAAAAGGATTTCTTCTTCTTCCAGAAAATGAGGTTGTATATGATTGCTCCAGAAATATTGTACATACTGCACAATACGCTGGGGCGCTGTTCTCTTTTTTAATCCTTCCCGTACCTTCCAGCAAAACAATAAACTAAAATGATGCTCGCGGGAAAGTTTTATAATATTTTCACTCCGCCTGATCGGTTTGGGGTTCATAACCATTGATTTTATTTTAGCCGTGTTTTTATAAATTGCTGCAGTACAAGCGCCTGGTTATGCTGCTCGTCATGCGCTGAATAAAGCAATGTAACTTTTTTATGCTCCCGGATAATATCCAAAAGTTGTTCAACAGCATCTGATTGCTTTAATTCGGCAGTATACTTCCTGGTGAATTCCGGCCATTTTCCGGGTTCATGGTTAAACCATTTACGCAAAACGGTGGAGGGCGCTATATCCTTCAGCCATACATCTGCATGAGCCGTTTCTTTTTTAACGCCCCTCGGCCAAATACGGTCAACCAATACCCGAAACCCATCGGTAGTGGCTAAAGGTTCATATACTCTTTTAATTTGTACCTCAGGCATATTCATGATGTCTTTTTAAAATCGTTTGCCTGCACATACCGGAGCAGCGCAGCGCCCAGAAAAAACAGCAGTACTACCTTTATCATTTCGGCAGTTACATATAGCCAGTGCAATGATGACGGGACTCTGCTTCCTCCATTAATAATGGCGTCGGCTCTTGCAGCAAGCAATGGCAGCAACCAAAAAGTTTGGGCCAGCAAAATCAATATGATGCATCCAAACCAAATTTTGTTACTGGTATGAATTATATTTTTATTGAAAAAAAGACAGGAAAAAATCATAGCAGCGAATATCCATTCCACTTTATTTAAGGCGCCAAATACCAGCTTGCCAATACCCAACCCAATGGATAGATTTACACCCGGCGCCCTGAACTTTAACCAGGCTTCCATAAAGCTGATGGCAAAAACGAAACCCAGCCACAAAAAAACAGACATGATGGCTATACCCAATAAGCGTTTCATAACAAATTTTTAAAACCCGTCTTTTTATAATATTCTATTTTATATTCAAACATTTCGGCCATTTTTGCCGCTCTCCATTTTGCTTCTTTGGCTTTTTCGCCGGTAAACAATTCATCTACGGTTTGTGTAAACAATTTCATCCATTCCCCAAAATGCGCATGTTCAACGGGCAATTTTGCATGTGGTGGAAAAGGGCTGCCGAAATAGGTTCTTTCTTCTAATAAAATGGTTTGCCAGAAAGCATACATTTTTGCCAGATGCTCCGGCCACCTGTCTTTTATGCGTTCATTAAATAAAGGGGCCAGCAAATCGTTTTCTCTTACTTTTCCGTAAAATACGTCCACCAGCTTTTTAACATCTTCAAGATTCAGTATATCCGTCAGGTTCTGCATAATATTATTATTTCATACTGATATAAGTTACCAGGTAGTATAAAGCCCAGCCGCCAAAACCAATAATCAATATCCATACCCAGGAAGGAATGCTTTGCGGCGTTTCGCTTCCTGTTATGTTAAAGATTTTTGCATCGCCTTTGCCATAGGCATTAATCATTAAAGGCAATACGCCGTCTACTACGGCATGCTCTTTAATACCTTCCACGTCAATAGCAGGGCCATTTCTTACTTCAAAAGGAATAATGCGAAGTCCCTCATTGCCTGATGGATCTTTGCTTACAATTTTAAGCGTATGACTGCCGTCTACCAGTTTGCGGGTATCCAGTTCAAAATTCACCGGCGATACCAGTTTGGCTATAGGCGCCGCTTCATCATCAAGAAAAATAAATATGGTGCTTTTATCTTCCATTTAAAGCCATTTACATTACTCTATGTTTAAAATAAATCTTTTAATATGTGTTTGCGACCGTTCGCCCGGACGGATCAGCCACTTCACGGAAAAATACAAGGTAAACAAAACGATAACAACCGCCGACCATACAATTACATAATCCCAATTGCTGTCCGGCCCGGCGCCGTGCGTAAGGCCGCGCAACATTTCCGGTTGTTGTTTTTCACAAACCGGGCAGGCAAAAACCGCAAGTGCCGGCAGTATGGCATAAACACTCAGTAACGTCTTTTTCATCTTATTCTTTTTTTAAAATTCTGTCAGCGCATACTTTTGTTTCATCTTAGGGGTGAAACGTTAATCCGCTTTTATTTTTTAACGGCATCTATTATTTGCTTTATCTGTTCGGGCGTTACCTGCTTCGCGTTATTGCCCCAGTTTGTTTTTTCATGGTTCATAATAGCCGTTATTTCTTCAGCGCTCAGCTTATTATCGGTACCTACCGCGGGCATAGGAGGAAA